>NZ_BLIJ01000067.1:0-2302 GCF_009811475.1 Alteromonas sp. KUL150 | reverse complement strand
CGGTTATGCGGATATTATTGAAAAGCAAAATTATTTAAACGCATTTAGGTATCATAATCGCAAGCACATGGAGACTGAACTTTTTGCGCAATCAAACTTTTTCCTGAGTAATTGATAGCAAAAAGGCTATCTGAGATATGAGGTTTACTGAACAGTCTTTGCAATTAAATATACAGGTCGAGCCAGCTTATTTTTTGTCATCAATAAAGTTGCTACCTAGTTCAATATCCACACTTTCCAATAATACAGAAGCTCTTAGTAGTGACCTGTTTGTCATGTCATTAGTCACAACATTATTTTTATATGTCAAAGCACGAGAAACTTTCGCATAAGTGAACTGCGCCAGTGTCATCACCTGAATTTCAACCAAAATTTTTGTTTCTCTTTTTACAGATGGTCCTTTTCTAACCAGCCTATTAACAACTATATGTCGAGAAGGATATCCAAATACTTTTCCCATGTAGTCAGGCGTATAACTACGTTTTGTCTTGAATGAATTTTTGATTAAAGCTTCTATCTTGGAAATATCCTTTTCAAAAATAGTCACAATCCTAATACCTATTAGATCCTGAATATCTGCAACTTTGTCTATTCTAAGCTCATTATTATGGTTCTTTCTTGAGGTTTTCGAGATGTTCTCGCTAGCATTAAGATGTTTTATTTTTTCAATAACAGAATCGAATTTCTTTATTCGAATTTGAGCTGGAAAAGCTAACTCATCTTCGTATCTTTTAAGCTTTCTATTAACTAAATCGTAAAGCTCTTCTGAATGAGTTTTTAAAATTGGGTATATATCCCTATATTCCTCTTCAAATTGACTATGTGTCTTCAGGTTACCGTTATTTGACTTTCCTTTAGGTAATAGAGTTTTAATGCCTTTCTTGGCTGCGGTTTTCAATACATCAACAAGTCCATGGCTTTTAGACTCTTGTTCACTAACTATTACTGGGTTAATCACGCTTTCAGCATCAGACGATTTGGAAAACGTTCTCCGTATCTGACCGGAATTCGAACTGATCGCCCGTTCTCTAAGCTTGTCTAATTCTATTACTGCCCTAACAATCCGAGCGTTTGCTTTGCTTTGTTTGGTCTCAACTTTAAAACCACTGCCCAGTTTATTTAGCTGCTCTTGAAAAGATTCCCCTGTCAACTTGCATACATGGGTTACGCAGCGGAGAAGATTGATGTATCTCAAACCGAGGTCGTTTTTGTCATCTCTCGCGTTATTGCTATGTTGTCGATAACCCATATTAGCTGGAACTCTCTCCGTTTGTTGCCAAAGTTCGCTTAATTGATTTTACTAGTTCAATTTCCGTTTGTGAGAAAGGAGTGTAATAAAAACCTTTTTCAGTCGGCAAATCAGAACCATGAAGTTCGTTAAAAAATTGTATTACTTTCGGATTTATATTTGCTTCTAATATTCTCTCATGGAGTAGTAAATTAGAGGTAACTAATCGAACTAGCGGCTCTTCAGTCGAGAGAACCAAACATTGATAGAAAAGATACTTTACTTCGTGCACAGTCAATTGCGACGAGACGATCATAATGTACGAGTGAGACTCCTCATTGCTGTCTAATCCTGTATCTACCAAGTTTAATATGCTTTCTATCGTTCCTAAGTATCTAGACTGTGGCGTTAAAATACTATTAATGTTTTGAATGAGCTCATACCGATAGACTAATTCTTCATCGCGCTGGTTTAGAAACGAACTGTAACATTGCATAGATTCCTGAAGTTTGTTCAGTTGAAATGATAAACCTGCCACTCCTGCAAGCGTCTTTTTGTCACTTTTGATGGTTATATCATTTAGGTTTCTATTGTAAACGTCTAAAAGACGATAGAAAGCGTCTTCGAACTTCTGTGATTTGAAAATTTCTCTGGTTTCTTTTAGCTCTTCGCGTTGGATGAGTATTGTCACAATCAAACCCGCAAAAGCAAGACCTGAAAATAAAGAGTTCACGATACCAAAGCTGTCTCCCAATAGTGCAGCATTGGCAATAGACCATTCTTCAATGGGAAAAGAAATCCAGACTAGAATTACAAAATAACCTAAAATAACTGAAGCTATGACGGCACTAATTTTAAGCAAATTTTTTTTAAAATCCATTTCAGACCTTAGCCATTTATTTTTTAATTTTTCAGCCAGCTACCTCATTCGTGTAGCTTTCAGAATGAGTGTTAAACAATGGGTTATAGTTTTCATAACGAAAGTCACTAAAAGGTACCATGAGTTATAATCAGTTGAACATAAGAAAGTCCATAAAGTTTTACCACGACTATTTCACAATGGGTAAATAACAA
>NZ_BLIJ01000066.1:0-108628 GCF_009811475.1 Alteromonas sp. KUL150 | reverse complement strand
AAACATTAAACCAACTTTTCAGTTGGTTTTTTTGTGTCTGAAGCTCAGTAAATCGCCACGCAAGCGTGTCGGCCGAGTGTCGGTCCAATCAAAGCCCGCCCACTGGTATCATCTCTTCTTTGTAGAAGTAGATACTGAAACCGACTTTTGAGTCGGTTTTTTTTGTGTCTGAAATCAGCGTCGTTCTGGGCTCTACCCCATTAACGGGGGATCAGTATTTATCCTGTTCTATTAATTTGGGGTAAATCAGACGAGTAAATTAACTTCAAACAAAAGCTTTTTCAGATCTTGTCTAGAATCAAAAACTAGAAGAAGAATGACCGTCTTTGTAGAGTCTTCAACTCGGTAAAGCACCACATTATGACTATCGACAAGAAGCTGCCTGTATTCGGTTAACCCTAATTCCAGGAGCCTGTCGCTATGAGGCGCAGAATACGGATTTACAGAGAGTTGAGACTTAACTTTTGATTTAATAGCTCGCTTGGCCTCGTTTGCAACATTGTGATTAAATTTTCTGGTTAAAAATGCATCCAGTTTTTTCAAACAAAGTTTAAAAACCGGTGTCACTTTTATGCTGTATTCAATCGTCGTCAAATGCTTCATCCAGATCAAATAGCCCGTTCTGTCGCGCACTGCGTTCTGACAAATTCATGAGTTTTAATAATGCTATAGTTTGTTGCTGTTCTTCGTAGTCATTCGCATCCTGAATAACATACTTTGGCTTGCCATTTTGCGTGACCAAAATGGGATTATCTAATTCCAGATGATTCGCATGTTCCTTCATGTAAGATACAGTTTGAGTTTTCATGACAATCTCTTTGGTCTAAATATAGACTTATTATAGTCCGATAGACGAAAAATGAAACGGATAGATTTCCGAGTGGAACCGCAATATTTTCATGATATACCTATACCGGAACATTTATTTAATCAATTCGGCTTCAAAATTGAAAACTCTGCATGTTATGCTTTTACATTAATTCAGCGATTCAAGACTACTTACTTGACAAAGTTTGATAAAGATTTCCCGAAACTAGAGATGCGGCTTGACGCATTTTTTGATGCCATTGATGACGAAGATTACAAACTTGCCCGACTCATTGTAAAAAAGGCGGTCAGGAAATTCCCCCGACATCCTGTTTGCTTCGCGCTTCACGCGTCATTATTACAATTTAACTTACTGATTTAAAATAATTATTTCAAACACTAACTTTCCAAAATCCGTTGCTAGCGATAGCGTGGCGGCCGAGTATCGGTCTTATCGACTTTTCTCTCCTGATGTGCCTTGCTAAAAAACAACCTTGTGGCCCCTTCTTCTCACTCTTTGTCCATACTTTCGAATTGATCTAACAGGTGCGTTAACCTGCGGCCGGATATTTCCTGATAAAGCCAAGCAATTAATTTATTTGTTCTATTTTCTGGCTTGAGTTTATAGACAAGCAGCACCGCCAGAGCTCCAAATATCACGCCAACAACTGAAAATCTAATTGCTGTGTTTGCCGACATTAATGAGAATAAATCAACGCCAAAAAACAGGTCGTAGCCCAGGAATACATAAGCCATGTAAAAAGGTGCAGATAGAATTAGTAGTTTAAAAACATTCAGACTGTGCGTTCTTACAGCAATTAGATCATTCAAGATTTCCTTCATTGGTTTCGAAAAGTCTATCTTACTTAACAGCGCGATTTGGCCGATACTCCCGGCTAGCCCTACTACTGCAAATACATTGAGCACAAATGCAGAAACCACCGGTGCGGTTAGACTCCAGGACGAAGCCATATAGGTTCCCAAAGAAAGAACGATGCAAAAAAATACAATGCCTTCGATGGCTCTCGTCAAAATGAGCTTATTCAACTCGCTTTTGTTACCTTCAGCCTGTATTTTTTGAAGTAGTTTTTTATTCAGGCTCATACTCTCATCTAACTTTTCGCTATGTGCCTGCCACATAGACTGCATCTGTTCTAAATTCATATTTTATCCCTTTTTTCTTAAGCCGATTTTGTCTTTAACTTCTGTTTAATTCGACTGATCTTGGTGGAGACATTTGAAATTGTGATTTTTAAATTAGCCGCAATTTCAGACTGGCTTACACCTTCTAGATACATCAACAATACCGCTTTATCTACGCCGCTCAGTTCGTTTATAAATGTGTATAACTCATTCAAACTCTGTTCATTTTCTCGTTCAGCTTCCATGTCATAACTCAGTAACTTGTCTTCTATTTCTGTATGCTTATAAGCAGTTGTCTTATCTTTCCTGTAAAACGATATCGCAACGTTAAGCGCCACTCGATACATCCAAGTTGTTATTTTGAAGCTATCATTGTAGGTATCTAAAGAACGCCAGATTTGAGCGAGAATTTCTTGGACTAAATCCTCTCGGTCAAACTCATTGCTGCAGTAGGAGCGAGCGACTTTAAACACTATTCCCTTGTGCCTTTCTATGATGTCTAAGTACATTCCATGCCTATCGACGCTCATTTCACTATTCTCAATGGATTGAATCTTTGCATAGCCTAAGTCTTTTTATCTTAATCACTTTATAGTTGGTCTAAAAGCATGCCTACCACTAGTGTCTGCTCCTACCCAAATAGAATGTAGTTGACTAATGATTCGCGGCCGAGAAATAAATCTCACAATATTTTTTAAATTAGAGAGAATAAGTTGTTTAACGTGTTGTGACTCTTTCAAGCTGCAAAGCTAACAGCAGTGAGAATAAATTGAAGTACCCCCGCAAACCGATTAAAGTCGCCCAACATTTCCTCTCCCAACTTCTTGAAAGGCCTTTTTGATGAACATCGAAAGAATGGAAACTAAGCAGCGCATGAGTCGTATTGTGAAACACAATGGCGTTATCTATTTATGCGGGCAGGTGTGTGCTGATGCCACACAAGACATTACTCACCAAACTCAGACTATGCTTGATAAAGTCGACAGCCTGCTTATTCAAGCGGGTAGCGATAGAAAACATATGCTTTCTGCCACTATTTATCTGAAAACTATGGATGATTTTGCCAAGATGAATGAGGTGTGGGACAACTGGGTACCAGAAGGTTACGCGCCAGCAAGAGCCTGCGTTACTGCCGATATGGCGCGCGAGGCGTTGCTTGTTGAAATCTCTGTTGTCGCTGCTGAAATAACTGACTAAAACAACCTGTTTAGAGAGTAAACCGTTGGCTCTGCTCTCTCTGTTCTCTCTTTTCTCTCTGCTCTCTCTTTTCAGGGCCCTATATCACTCAAGCAAAATAACCCTTTCCCGTCATAACTCTGAAATAAACCACCTGTAACGTAGGAGGCTCTCGGATAGAGTCTGCGAAGACTCAACCTCAAACACGCAAATTGCTTCGATACGAGTTTTCATGAAGAAACTGAAACGCTATCAATACGAACGATATGCCATTCTTTGCCAACTCGCCTACCCTGATGCTGACGCACAATATCAAAAAATATTAGACCCCTTTCACGAACGCCACCTTGTGGACAAGTACGGCAGAATGAGCGTAAGGATCCTGTGGGTAAAAAACAAAAAAGAAGTCATTATCGTTTTTCGTGGTTCGCTAGGATTCAAAGACTGGTTCGCCAATTTGTTTTTCATACCGTATAGATTACGACAGCTAAACAGAAGTTTTTTTGTACATTGGGGTTTTGCCAGATTGCTTGCTCAGCCAATGTATTCAAGTACGAAAACCTCAGAAGACGCACTACCGCTTAGAGAGCTACTGGTTAAAGTGTTAGACCCCCTTCGCGAGCAAGGCAAGCGATTTTCTTTTATAGGCCATTCATCTGGCGGCGCCGTCGCCGTGCTAATGGCCGACTATTTTGAGAGAAGGTTTGCGAAATCGGTAAAAAGAGTAGTCACTTTCGGGCAGCCGGCCGTCGGAACGCGGTCATGGTATAAACATTACCTATTACATCATAGAACGTATCGCATTTGCTGCGATCTTGACGTGATAACTTTCATGCCTCCCTTCCCTTTTTATTTTTGGCATGTGGGGAAAATGCTTTGGCTGCATGATGATAAAATTTATGAAAACACGCCTACTCACAGGCGATTTTTAATGTCTCTTAAAAGCTGGTTGTTGCGCCCTATCACGTATCACTATATGCGAAAATACATTCGGAATAAGTCGCTTTTTGATGAACATTAGAGCACCCATAACGCGTTTGAAAAAAGCGAGTATAAAGTTATCGCCAGCGCGTTTCCTCCTGTAAAAACCATATTACCTTTACCATCAGCGCTCTCCCCCATACGTCTTCAATACAGCTGCAATTGAGGGGTAAAAGAACGATCACTTTGGGTTACTCACGCGTAAACGTTTAACGGTCAGTAAATGAATATCCATTACTGCGCATCAACACATAGGCGAGAGAAATATGTCTTCACTGAAACTAGAGCGCGCAAAGGCCGCACTTAAGAACGCGTTTATCGGCGATGCCCTTGCCATGCCTGTGCACTGGTACTATAACCCTGCCGATATCTATAAAGCCTTTCCGTTAGGTATCGAACAATTTGAAGATGCCCCTTCGTTCCACCCTTCATCCATAATGTCGCTGCACTCTACACAACAAGGCGGACGTGCAAACAGGGCGTCTGGCAGTCAGCGGGAAATAGTGGGCGAGGTCATTCTCAAAGGGAAAAGACAGTTTTGGGGTAAAGACAACGTTCATTATCATCAGGGAATGAAAGCTGGAGAGAATACACTCAATGCACATTGTGCTCGCATTGTTTTAGCCTGTGCGCTCAAGGGTTATGAACCCGATGAATTTCTCTCGCGCTATATAGCCTTTATGCGCGCTGATGAGCCACAACATCCTGACACCTATGCGGAGTCTTACCACCGCGGCTTTTTTGCCAATCTTGAACGTGGTATTCCTGCAAACCAATGCGGTGCAGTAACCCACGATACCGCGTCAATTGGCGGGCTGGTGTCGGTAACGCCCCTTGCTATTGTTCAGATAGCTCAACAACAGCCACTTAAAGATATTCAAGCAATTTGTCGCCATCATCTTTCTCTGACCCATCCAGATGAATCACTTGCTATAGTTTGCGATCTCTACGTTGAACTGCTGAATAGGTTGATGCTCAGAGAGGATGAAGAACCTGCCGCTATTGTTGAAGATATTGCTCAGCGTTCTGGTAGGCTGAACTTGCCTAGTTTAATTTTAAAGAAAAAAAGCGATATTGAAGTAGTGGGCCGTACGTTTTCACCTGCATGCTATATCAGTGATGCGTGGCCAAGTATTTTATACTTTGCCTATCGCTATGTAGATAACTCTAAGCGCGCACTTATGGCCAATACGAACGTAGGTGGAGACAACGTGCACCGTGGCTTTGTATTAGGAGCTGTCATGGGTTTGATAGAGGGGCGAGAAATTAATGCGTGGTTTGAGCAGCTCGCCGATGCCGAATCGCTTAACTCTGCCATTGAAGGCCTTAGCTACATTAGTAATAAACATGCCCGCTTTCTTAACGGGCTTGCTATTTAGATAGGTGACTTATACAAAACACCTAAGTAAGTTCATTTGTATGAGCGTTCATGAGTGAGCAATAAAGGTCTATTCATGGTCCGTAAACAACTACAGGCTCACCCGCCTGCTCGTTTTTGCCGCCTCGAATATGGCGTTCATAATATGAATATCGGCCAGTCCTTCGCTGCCGGTCACTAGAGGCTCTCGGCCAGTTAATATGGCTAACGCATCGTTATCCATTTGAAGGGTTTGCTGCATGCCGCTAATAGGAAGTAGCGTCATTCTTGTGTTCAACCATCATCCCCATCATGTCAAAAAACAAATGAACCTAGAAGATCATGGGCTATAAAGACGAATCGGCACAAACCCATTACTGAAAACTTAAGGCGTTAATGCTTTGAGGATATTTTCACCTGCCATGCTTGCGCAATTATTGGTTCAAGATCGTTTAAATCTAAAGGTTTTACGAGGTGATGGTTAAATCCAACTTCTTTCGAGCGCTGAATGTGCGATGGCTGTCCCCATCCTGTTTGAGCCACAAATATTGCGTTGGCTAACGCGCTATTTTCACGAAGTAATTTACATAAATCGTAGCCATTCATTCCAGGCATGCCTATATCTAGCATGACTAAATCAGGTATAAATGTCTGCACAGCTTCTAATGCTGATGGTCCGTCCTCCACAACCTGTACAAGACAGCCTTTTGCCTCCAAGATCCAGCCCATAGTAATAGCCGCATCTTGGTTGTCATCAGCAATTAAAATCTTAAGCTTTTCAGAAGTAATACCCACAACATTGTTGCTCTTTTCCGGTTTACTTTCCGTTTTCTGTGCAGCTTCTAGTACAGGTAATGTGACCGAGAACGATGTGCCTTTTCCCACACCATCACTGTGCACGCGCACACTTCCGCTGTGCATTTCGGTAAGCTTTTTAACCAAGGTAAGACCTATGCCTAGGCCGCCCTGAGAGCGTTCAAGAGCACCATCAATTTGAGTAAACATATCAAAAACTGAGTCTAATTTATCGGTGGGAATACCTTCACCATTATCATTAACAACGATATTTACCCTGTTGTTCGACGTATTGATTTGAACATCAATTTTTCCACCGGCTGGCGTGTACTTAGCAGCATTATTGATTATATTTGAAAAAATCTGCGACAACCGGATGAGATCACCGTTAACCCAAATAGGAACGGAGACTTTTTCCACTGATAACGTATGCCGCTTTTCATCAATTAAAGGTTGAATCGTTTCTATCGCCGTGCCCAATATTTCACATAAATTCACGGGCTCCCGATGAATTCTAATTTTGCCTCGGGTGATGCGCGACACGTCCATAAGATCATCAACTAACCTTGTCATCTGGGTTACTTGGCGCTCAACCCGCCCGAAAGCCTCACTTTTTTGCGTCTGGCTATAATCTTGAGACTGTAAAATCTCTAACGCATTTCGAATGGGCGCCAATGGATTACGCAGCTCGTGGGCTAACGTAGCAAGGAATTCATCTTTTCTGCGGTCAGCTTCTTGAAGCGCTTCTACCGCATTGCGTTCGCGTGTCGTGTCAACCCCCACACCTGGAAAGCGCTCGGGTTCCCCTGCACTGTCATAAATTACCTGACCTCTAAAAGAAGCCCAGCGAATAGTGCCGTCTTTTTGTAAAATACGGTATTCCTGGTTATAGGGCGTGCCATTGTCGATGCTTTCTTGGATGGCTACTTTATTCGCATCTAAATCATCCGGATGGATATACTGACTGGGTACTTCAATCGCCACACCGTGCTCTGCTTCATCGCTGGTAAGATTAAATAGCTCCCCTAAACGTTCATCTGCTGTAAAGATATTTTGCTTAATATCCCAATCCCAAATACCAAAGCTATGCGAAGCCTCTAGCGCCAAGCGCCTTCGCGATTCTGCACGCTTTACCATTTCTTCGGCTTGCTTACGTTCTGTTATATCTCTTGTTGAACCTGCGATAGCTTCAACGTTTCCGTCTTCACCAATAACAGGAACGAAGATGTAATCGTATATGCGTCGACCGTTGGTACCGTCAAATGGAACGTCGCTACGAATAGATTGTTTAGTTTCAATGACCTGTCGAATCTCTCGCATGTGCATATCGGCATGCCAAGGTTCATAGCCTAATTCCAAGCAGTTTTTTCCAATAGCTTCATCCCACGTCATGCCCCACATTTGCAACAAGGCGTTGTTTGCGTACGTAAAGCGCCCCTCAAGATCGAAGATGTAAAGCAAATCTGGTGTGTTAGACAAGGCCGTTTCATACAATCTTCGCTGTTTATTGAATGATTCGACGTTTTTCAATAACGCCGATTCAGCCTCACGTCGAGCACGATTTTCGTTATTACGCTCGATAATAATTGCGGCAGTTTTCGAGAGCGCGTTAATCATATCGACATCATCAGGCAAGGGCGTAAAACGCTCATGATGGAATAAACAAAAAGTCCCTAAAACAGTGCGACTTTCAGCAGATAAAATGGGCCGGCACCAAAACCATTGCAGCCCTAACTCTTGAGTAGAGCGACAAAAATCATGAAATTCAGATTGCTCGCTGACATCGACACAGACCACATCACGAGTTTGACAGCATTTTCCCAAGGGCGATAAATCATCAATGGCTAAATTATCAAAATATTGACGTGTTTTGCTTGGCATTGAAGGCGCTGCAGCACAAACAAGCGACAGCTCATCCTCTGAAACTAATGAGATACCACAAACGCCCTGAAAGTCGATGGTCTTTTCCACGGCGCTGACCAAACATGCCAATATATCCTCTAAGTCTGCGCCGGATAACGCTAGCCTCATAGCATCTCGCTGTGAATTGGAAATAATCTGTAGTCTTCGTTTCATCGAAAAATCATGAAAAGAAAAACCTACAAAATCCTTCATAACAGGAAATATTGTGAGTTTGAACCAAGAATGATCTGCTCCCAAACGAATTTCTAATGGCGTGCTTTGTTCATGTTTAAGAACGTTTTCAAACTGCTGAATAATAAGGTCCGATTTTTCATCGGGAAACAAACTGAATACTGAATCATCGACATTATTTGACTCATGAAGACCACAGATAACACGTGCTTTATCGTTCACATAAGTGATAAGCCCTTTAATATCAGTTAGGATAACCGCATCGGTGATGTTTTCTACGAGAGCTTGGAATGGAGTGTCATTGGTGAAAGAAGATACAGCCTCAGACTTTGGCTCTGGCATAGCGCTCTCAAATTATAAGGAAAAAAATATACTAAAGTATAAAGTTCTCTATGGCTAACATTTTGACCACAATCACTTTACTACTGTGATAAAGGCCAACAGACTCACGAACTCAAATAAAGATAGTGTTTTTAACGCTAATGTATGCGTTGCTATTTACAGGTAAAAACGGGAGAAGTCGGCGAGGGAAACGTAAGTGCGTTAAGGGATGGTTGATCTAAATTAAGAACTGTATTGTTTGTGAACTTTAATGATGAAATTTTCGTAATATTAACACTCTAATTTCAAAGAAATATACGCAAAAATATTTCTCTGCAGAGGCTAAGACATGGATAACGCTGGCTCTACGCAAACTAAACGGAACAAGAAGTACTCTGGCTCTTTTCCCAAAATAGCCCAACAAACAAGGTTGCTCAATACGCTTGTTATTTTTGCTATTATCTACACACTTTATCTTGCCAAAACCTTACTTATTCCTCTTTGTTTCTCTGCATTTGTTGCATTATTACTTAGTCCTCTCGTGGCTTTTGCCAAGAAATTCTTTGTGCCACCAACCATTTCCGCAGCTATTCTCATTGCAATACTCGTCGCCCCTTTTACCTTTTTAGCTTTGGAACTAGCCGAGCCTGCCGAACGTTGGATGCAATCTCTCCCCAAGATAGCAACGGAAATAACTGAAGAAATTGAAGAAATTAGTAGCCATATAGATGGCTACACCACTGAGCCCCCAGTCGACACTAAACCTGCAGATAAAGAAGGGTCATTCTTTAGCTGGTTTAGCGAGGATGATCAGCCGCCTGAGCCCCCGCCAAAAGCTGATAATGCAAACTCGGTAACCGATAAAATTAAGCAGAATGGCATAGATATGGGCCTAACGCTTTTTAGCAATGCACCATTGATGGTCGCACAAATTCTCGCGTGCTTTGTGCTCATATTTTTCTTATTAGTGTTTGGGCCCAGTCTATTTCACGTTTTTATTAGAGACTTTCCTATTGTCACCGATAAAAGGCGCGCGTTAGTTCTGGTTGGTCAAATTCAACACGAGCTTTCCTCTTATATTGTTACCATCAGTATTATTAACACCTGCTTGGGTTTAGCTACAGCAGCAGTATTTTTCTACATTGGTATCGAAGATGCATTACTGTGGGGAGCATTAGTCGCTCTCATGAACTTTGTACCTTATTTAGGCGGCATCGCTAGCTGCCTTGTATTGTTAGTAGTAGGCCTTGTCCAGTTCGGACTTACGAGTAGTGCTTTCTTGCCGGCCGGCATTTTTCTAGCGTTGAACATTGTTGAGTCGCAATTAATCACACCCGCCGTTTTGGGTAGAAGTATGCAGCTAAATCCACTGATCATTATAATTTGGATAGCCATAACAGGCTGGCTATGGGGCGTGATCGGTGTATTGCTTGCTGTACCTATTCTAATGTGTGTGAAAATTATTTTGGAAAACCTAGGTGTCTTTAACCATTGGATAAGACTTATTGAATCTAAATAGACGCCAAACTCTGGAAAAAATCACAACTAACCATTTGTTTTATCGTTGATCATATCTGCAACTCTTATACTATCCTATACTACCTGGTCAGTGCTTTTACGACTACTATTGGCTATGACACTTTGACGTCCTTTGCCTCCTCAATAATTGGTTATGATAATAAAAACTATAATATTTGCTGTAGTGTTACTGCTGGTATTCACACGCTCAATGCTTGCTTTTGCCGAGCCAATCGTTGAGTCGCCACGATTTGAGCGTCTCTCTACAGAAAACGGACTCACACAAGATTTTATTAATGACATGCTCGTCGACAGTGATGGGCTCTTATGGATTGCCACTGCAACTGGCCTAAATCGTTATGATGGGCACGACAACAAGCACTTTACCGGGTTAGAGAATGAATTTGCCGATGACGGTATTTACTCACTTTATCAAGACAAAAATAATGATTTGTGGGTAAGTACGTATAGCCGCGGCGTATTTAGGGTCGACTATGACACAGGAAAAAGTAAACGCGAATTAAGCATTAAATACAAGAATCAACCCACTTGGCAGCAGTATGCGTCGCATTTCATAGAAGGCCCGGCGAACTCTATATTTATTGCATTCGATCACGTTATCGTTCAGTTTGACCTAGGTACCAATGAATGGACAACTATCTTCGAGTTATTAGCGCCTGAATTTGCACTCAACGACGACGCTATTATTCGAAGAATAAACTATCACGATGGCGTGTTAATTATAGCCACTTCGGTTGGTTTATATACTTACAATGAATCTACGCAGAAAATAAAGAAAGCTAGTTATTTAGCAGACAAAGAAACCAACAAGGATAAACTCAACGGTAAGCTTCTTCTCCCTGCCTCTAACGACGAGTTGTGGCTTGGCACAGTAGAAGGTCTATTTAAAATTTCCTTATCGTCATTGATAGCATTCGCAAAAGAAGACTTAAAGATTGCGCCCCTCGCGGAAGAAATCATTCCATCTCTTAATATTTGGAGCATGGCTCACCTAAGCGGAGCTGATTACTATATTGCCACTGACAAGGGGCTGTATACCTTTAACTTAGTGACGAAAAAATTAAAACACTTATTTCTTCCGTCTGATTCAAACTTACTCATAACTGATGACGACATCACGAACATCGCTTTTACCCCAGATAAACGCCTTTGGTTAGCTACTGATACATCTGGCGTTTTATTGTGGGACCCAAAAACATTAGCATTCCAGAATGTCTTTTCAGACGGTAAATATCATAATCAACTCAGCAATAACATAGTCTATGATTTTCATGTTCAAGACGAGGAAAATTTATGGGTGGGAACTCACAACGGACTTAATTGGTATAGCTTGAGTTCAGGCGATATGGAACAATTTCTCGTGACCAGCGATGCCAAAGCCGTTGAGTCTTCAGGGACCATTTATATTATCAGAGAAGGGAAAGGTAGCTGGGTATGGTTGGTGACGTCAGAAGGGTTGACCAAGTTTGACTTGAATACGAAACAGGTAATCCCTCTCGGTTTCGATGAGGAAACCAACACACTACTGAGCTCAGGAAAGGCTAACGATATACTTCATTTTACAGAAGATAAGTTCGTCGTTGTTACAGAGGATAAATTTTATCGACTTGATATTAAAAACAATAAGTCTACTCAGGATGAAGTATTAACTGCATCGCTTAACCCAAGCCAATTTTATACATTTTTACCTGAATTCAATAACGAAAAGTCTAGTGTGCTTATTTCCATGACAGGTGCGCTTTGGCGGTACAACTTCATTACCAGTAGCCTGACAAAGGTACATGAAGCAAGGAACGTCCAAGCGGAGTATGTAATCTCACCTACAGAAGCAATAATTGATGATTTTGGTACTTTATGGATAAGTTACCCTGGACACGGTTTATACGGCATTGATGCTACTACGTATGAACATAAACATTTTTTCGACTCGAGTAACTTGCTCCCTACAAATATCGTATTTAGTTTGATAAAAGATGACCACGGAATGATTTGGATGGGTAGTCATCAAGGACTACTTCAGTTGAATCCTAGTACGCTCAGGTTAAAACAGTTCACTATTAAAGAGGGGCTCACCACAAATGAGTTTACATGGGGAGGGCGCAAAGCACTCTTAAACCACAACTTAGTGTTCGGCTCGCAAAAAGGATTTACGCTTTTTGACCCCAGCGATTTCAATACCCAAACCGAAACTTTAAATGATGTATTTATTACAGACATTCGTTTGATATCGAAAGATCTTGAACTCGGTCTAGGCATACAAAATGACAAGAGCATCGTGCTTAGCCATGACGATATAGGTTTATCAATAAACTACTCTGACATGCAATACACCACCACCAAGTTCGGAAAGTATAAATATGAGCTTTCTGGCGCTGTAAATATTTCTTACCCCCCGACTAACTTGACAGAGGTGTCATTCCCCCAGCTAGACCCCGGAGAATATACTTTTTCTGTGGCGAGTTATGATCCAGCTAGCGACGTATCTGGACCAAAGACGCGTTTAAAAATAAAGGTTCAGTACCCCTTATTCGCCTCTCCTTTTGCGTATTTTTTATATGCATTTATCGCCCTGACGCTATCAATGCATATTATGTGGCGAAGGAAACTGAATCGAGAAAACTTACAAGCGGCTCATTTAGATGCGCTGGAAAATAAAAATAGGCTTACCATGGCGCTAAAGGCGAGTAACGCCAACATATGGGAATGGCAAGAAGACTCGAACCTAATTACTCAAGAGAGAATTGAAAGCGAGTTAGGGTATGAAAGAGGAACTGTAGAGCCTACCTTGAAGGCTCACTTATCTCTAATTCACCCACATGACATCACAGCTTTTACGTCTAAGTGGCAAGCCGTAACAAGGGGAGAAAGAAAAAACATAGATATCACCTATCGATTAAAGGCACGTGACGGACGATACATATGGTTTAGAGATGTAGGAGCTCTGGTACTAAGCGAAGTTCTATCCCAGCCTAAAAGGCTCGCAGGCACCTACTCAAATATTGACGAGTCGATAAATACACAGACCAAAGCCCAGCTGTTTGGTGAGGCGTTCGAACATACAAGGGATTGGGTCGTAATCTTTGACACTAATTTTAAGCCTGTAATTGCCAATAATGCATTTAAAGAAGCGCTGGATATTGCTAGTAGCGAAAACATTACAGACCAACTGGAAAGCATCTTCTCCGAGCAAAGGCGTGCACTGCACTGCACCATGAAAAGTATGCGTAAGCTTTTACCCGGCGAGCACTGGAGCGGAGAAGCTGAAATTTCAAGCATTTCTGGACGACGGTATGAGGTCAACATTGGCATTACCGCCGTTTGCAACTCGCAGGCGACAACAGAAATAAGCCGTTACCTTGTCATTCTCTCTGACATTACCAAGCAAAAGCACGCTCAAGATGCGCTAGTTCAATTGGCAAATTATGATAGTTTAACGGGCCTTCCCAACCGTACGCTTTTGTTAGACCGTGTTCAGCATGCTTTTGAGCAAGCGTCCCGCGATCAATCCTCGCTCTGCCTATTTTTTATTGACCTAGACAGATTTAAGCAAATTAACGACAGCCTCGGACATGAAGCAGGAGATACCTTATTACAGATAATTGGCAAGAGAATCGAAAAAATACTTCGAAAATCAGACACTGTTGCTCGCTTAGGGGGTGATGAATTTGTTGTGATGATAGAAAAAATTGAAGCTGAGAAAGATATTGCCCACTTAGCCAATCAAATGATTATTGAACTGGCGCGAAGCGTCACACTAAAAAACCAAATAGTCAGTGTATCGGCAAGTATTGGCATAGCGCTTTACCCCGATGACGCCAGCACGCCCACAGAACTTTTGAAAAATGCAGACATTGCAATGTATCACGCAAAAGAGTTGGGCAGTAATAATTTCCAATACTTCACTGAGCACATGAATGAGCGTGCGCAAACCAAATTAAAACTCGAAAATGCGGTAAAACAAGCTTGTTCGAATAATGAATTCGTAGGTTTTTATCAACCTATTGTTCATACGGCGTCTGGTGCCATTGCTGGGTTTGAGCTACTTATGCGTTGGCCTTCAAAAGATGGCATGACACCGCCAGATGTGTTTATTCCTGTTGCTGAAAGCATTGGAATAATAGAAGCCATGACGCTGCAAGTGCTGGAAAAAGCGTTACCTTTATTAAAGACCTCCGAGTGGATGTCACAGTCACTTTATCTATCGATTAACCTAAGTGCACTGCACATATCAAAACCGGCCAAAATCCAGGAAGTAGTAGAGCTACTAAACGAATACAATATAGCGTCACAAGTCGTAAGGTTTGAAATAACAGAGAGCGCACTTATGTCGGACTATGAAGGCGCGATGAACATTATTTCTTCTCTGAAAAATAAAGGCTTTGTAATAGCGTTGGACGATTTTGGTACAGGGTACTCCTCACTCAAATATCTGAAAGACTTTCCAATCGACATACTCAAAATTGATAAAAGCTTTGTTGATGATGTCGGAAAAGGAGAAGGAAACGAGGGGATCGTGCTCGCTATCCTGCGAATGGCTGAAAGCTTAAATATTTCATGTATCGCCGAAGGTATTGAAACCCAGCAACAAGTAGACTTCTTCAAAGCTCATGACTGCGAATTTTTGCAAGGCTACCATTTTTCGAAACCCATAGACGGTGATAGCCTTCGCGCCATGCTCATCAATACATCACCCCCTTAGACGAACTAAGTGTAATTCAAAATTGCTTGTACCGCTTTCAAGCGTTTTGACCGTGGCTTTGAACTCGGGCGATGTAAGTAAGGTTTCTATGTAAATAGCTTCATTCCATTCGATGATCACAATTTGTTGTGGCGCCACGGCATAAGGGTTGTGGTCGCTTAATACTATATCCTGGGTTGTAGATATCACTTTCCCACCCATGCTTTCAGCTTGTTTCACAAGGCTGTCGATAAAATTATAGTAGTCGTCGGGCGCTTTTGGGTTCACCCAAGCTAGTGAGATTGAGTACACTTTGTTCGTAGAAAATCTCAGCGTTGTTGGCTTATTCACTTCATAATCATAAAGTTTCAGCGCTTTCCACGCATCTCTTCTCAATGCCTTTATTTCGCTAAAAAGCGGTAATGCTTGAAATGATTTTTGCGCTTTTAGTGAAGACCACTGGCTCACTACAAAAACATTCGGGTGAAACGTTCCTATCAAGGTTTTATCAACAACAAGCACGCCATTTTGTGTGTACCCATACTCCTTCGCGGTTTGCGCACCTTTTTTAAAATACTCATCGCGCAGCGGCCGCTTTTCAGCTTCAGTTACCGGTGCAATAAGCTGCATCACAGCACCTGGATTAAAATGCACCGACAACATTTCATCTTTCGCATTTGCGAGAGCGGGCAATGTAAAAAGGGAAGTAACTAAAACGCCCAACATAAAGAACCTTAACACTCTGAATAAAATGGATTTATGCAACATACAGACTCTCTCGTTAATAATTGACTTTGTAGCTATACCGTTACGTTAGCAATTGATGCCCCTCAAAACACGGTTTGTTTTTTGCTCACAATGGTGCATTATCGTTCCATGAAAGATTGGAACGACTACGCATTAATTCTTGCACTACATAGGTCAAGTACCCTAAGAGCCACTGCTGTTGCGATGGGTACTACCCATACTACAGTGGCAAGACGCCTGGCTTTACTGGAAAAACAATATAGCGCCAGTATTTTCGAACGCATTCCTGGCGGGTATCGCGCAACACCTTTTGGAGAGCAACTTGTAGTCACAGCTATGCAAGTTGAAAAAGTTATTCGCGATTCAGAACGGCTTTATTGCGCTAGCAACGAGAAGCTTGCTGGCTCAATAACGCTTTCACTAGGCGAGCCCATGTCACAGTTTTTATTAGCCAAAGAGCTTGGTGAGTTCACTCGGCTTTACCCGTCTATTAATTTAAAAGTAAAAAGCTCAACACAATTCGCCGACTTAGACAAAGGCGAAGCGGATGTCGTAATACGCGGAGCACCTAAGTTACCCGAACACTTAATTGGAAGGCAGCTGTACCAGTTGGGCTTGTGCTTTTATGCACACAAAGATTACTGTAAAAGCACACCTCGTAATGACTGGCGTTGGATTGCGCCATTAGAGAATGAAGTTTGGCCACAATGGCTAGCGCAATCGCCCTATCCAGAAGTGCCTATTGGAATAGCAATAGACGACATTATTTCTCGTTACCACGCTATTTTAAACGGCGTTGGCATGGGAAGAACGGCCTGTTTCATGGGCGATCCACACCCCGACTTGGTGCGATTACCGGGAAGTACTCCCGTATTGCAATACGATATTTGGTTGCTCACTCACCCTGACTTGTATGAGCAACCCAAAGTGAAGTTACTGATGCAGTTTTTAACCGAGGCTTTAATGGCTAAAAAAGCGCTCGTTGAGGGCAGTAGTTAAAGGAAGTTTCAATGTGAAGTTTATTGTGGCAAGAAATTTGAAACAGCTATGGTCAACATTCAGTGAAACAACAAAATTTTGACACTATGCGCCTACCTACTAAGCAACTTATTAATAAAATCGAGAACTTATCACACGGTCTTACGCCAGATCAATTAGCAAGCTTCCTGGATATCATTGACGCAATGACAGCGCTTGTTGAAGAAGCCGGTGAATTTAAAGAAGAGAAAAAAGTTAAATCACCACCCGCTCCTGCTATATCTAGCGCGGTTCACTAATGATTTTCTGTGAGCGTTAAAACAACCTTTAGTTGATTAACAATGCCCATTGCAATACCTTAGCGCGCGTCTTAGTTAGAAAAAGAGAAACGCGTGCTATACCTTGTCGCAGTTACAGTCTTATGGGCATTTTCATTCTCACTTATTGGTGAGTTTTTAGCAGGTGCAGTTGATAGCTACTTCGCGGTATTAACGCGCGTCGCGCTCGCCTTTGCCGTTTTTCTTCCTTTTCTAAAGCCGTCACTTTTAAGTATTAAACAAAAAGCGATACTGGCAATGTTAGGAGCCGTTCAATTAGGGCTGATGTATATCTTTTTCTATCATTCCTTTTTGCATTTATCTGTTCCAGAAGTGTTGCTTTTTACTATTTTCACACCGCTTTATGTCGCTATTTTAAACGACGCCATGTTTAAGCGGTTCAACCCGTTTTATTTGCTATGTGCCCTTATTGCCACCGCTGGTGCAGCTATTATTCGGTTTAACGGTATTAGTGATAACTTTTGGTTAGGTTTTGCCATCGTACAGGGTGCTAACCTATGTTTCGCTTTCGGCCAGGTAGGCTATAAAAAGTTGACCTCAACGTTTCAAGCATCGGTATCTAACCACAATGTGTTTGCTTGGTTTTACTTAGGTGCACTAGCTGTCGCACTGCCCGCTTTCTTTTTCTTCGGTAATTATGACAAATTGCCGCAAGACGGCGAACAATGGGGTGTGTTGTTGTGGTTAGGCGTGGTGGCATCTGGGCTTGGCTATTATTTTTGGAATCAAGGCGCCCTGAAAGTGTCTGGGGGCACGTTAGCTATCATGAATAACGCCCTTATTCCGGCAGGGCTTGTGGTTAATTTGCTGCTTTGGCAAAAAGAGACTGATTTTTCCCGTCTGTTTCTTGGCGGTGCGATCATCGCCTTTGCTCTTTGGATGTCTCACCAGTACAGCAAGAAGCAGCAGTCATAAATCACGGCACAGCGCAAACTATAGAGGACTGTATTCGCTAACCATAGTGTAGTCTTTCCGGGGTCCTTTAACCTGCCACGTAGCGCACCATAATGGCCACGTTTCAAAACGATAGTGCACTACATAATGGTCGTCACCACAAAGGTGATGTGCGTTGGGGTTACTTGTGCTGAAGCTATGAAAATACCGCTTATCATCAAACAAAACATCAAAGACTCCACGCTGGGACTGTTGCCAAAAGTAGCGACGCTCGGCAGACATAACGTTTCCATTAGGCGAGGTTACTTCACCTTGCTCGTAATAATTCAGCGTAGGTTTCTCCCATCCTGAATCCCAACGCAAAGCAGCCTTTCCAATAAAAGAGAAAGTATCGCCGTTTTGCTGGATAATCTTTCGGTGCAAACGCCATTCTCCAGCTAAATCTTTAAGGTCCAAAAGGCCGCCTGAAGAGGTTAATTTAATTGGCTCTTCAGTTTCGGACGATTCTTGAAAGTCGGGCATCACACATACCTTGTATAAATAAAGCGTGAAGCGCTCAGCGATAGCTAATCGCTAACGCGAAGCACTTCACATCAAACTACCAAAAATAGGTCAAGGTCGCAGAATACTGTTCTCCACGACCTGGCGTACCGGGAATTTCTTCAAAGCGCTCATTCCATAAATTATCCACGGCCAATACTAGGTTTAACCCTTCAAACTGAGCCGGTGAATAGGTAAGGGTGGCATGCGAAAAGAACGCAGCGTCACTGCCGTTTCTAAGCGCATTGGTTTCCTGTTTTCTCCATTCGTTGTCAATGCGAACTTCAACCGTGTCAGTTGCAAACCACACCAATCCGAGGGTTACGCGATGTGGCGGATAGTTGAGCGCGTAAAAACTCGCATCCACACCATCAATTCCATAGTCTTCCGACTTATCTAAATAAGTATAGCTGGCAACCACATCAGCATTATCAAAGCGCTTAATCGCAATAAACTCAACACCTAGCGTCTCTATATCAACGGGGTTGGCGCTACGTGCTGAGGTTGAATCAAAACTATAAGTCCAATCGGTAAGTTCATTATCCCAGCGATAAAAAAGCGCAGTATCAAACTTCCACGATTGCTTATCAAACGAGGCGCCAATTTCTAGGTTTTTACTCACCTCTCGCTTAAGCTGGTTATTGCTTCTGAACAAGCCGCTTGTGGTGCTTCCGCCAATTGCCGTATAACCCGCCACTTGCGTCGCTTCCGCATATGAAACATAGAAGGTTCGAGATGCATGACGATCAAGTTGGGTTAGCCAACTAATATCGCCTACAACAGACAGTCGGTCGTCGTCGCGGTTCGTATCGTCAAACGCCCCACCTAAACGAATGGTGAGCGATTCATTGCTGTTCAACTTAGCTCGATACTCGGGCACCACACTCACTTTATAGTAATCTCGAGAGGTGAAATTGTTTTCTAACGTGGTTGATTTGATGTCGTCTGCAGTAAACTGTGCTGAGTAGTTGATACCAAAATCTTGCGATAGGTTGTGAGTGCCAGAAAGTGCGAGTGACTTCACTTCGGTTTCGTGAAACGCCTGAAACGCTTCTGGATTTTCTCGTGAAAATACATAATGGTCGTCGTTTTCTCTGTAGTAGGCAGAAACCTCGACGGTATTTTCCATGCCCTTTTCACCATATCCCTGTCTATGATTTAGCATGACCAAACGGGTTTCAATGTCTTCCATTTCATTTACGTTGAATGGCGTATACAAATTGGGCCAACCAAAGAACTTTTGTTGGAAACCATAAAATAAGTCGGTTTGCGAGCGCTCGCTTGCTAACTGAACACGACCAGACGCACGCTCAAACTGGTGATCACCATTGGCAATGGTGCCATCACTTTCAGAGCGTGAATACTCTCCTTCAATCCCCACAGACCAAGCAGGATAGCTTTCAAGGAGCATAGTTGAAGCACCATGAACACGCTGCAAATTAAAATTATTATTACCTGCACCTATTGATACGCTGCCGCCTTCTTGAATAGGTTTCCAAGCGAAGGACACCGTACCAACAGAACTATTAACACCGTAAAGCGCGTTATTAACACCAGTGAAAATACTCGGCTTCGTCAACATTTCTGGCGCAATAGGAATTTCAGCGAAATAGTGCCCCGTTTGTGGGTCGATAAGCGTCGCACTTCCCACTCGAAAGCCCGTATTTTCAAATATACCGCCACGAATGGTGACGTCAGCTTGAGCCTCTGCCATATTCCTTGACTGTAAATCGACCCGCGGATCGTACTCCAAATTTGAAATTGGCGAGTTGAACGTACCTACTGGCTTGTCGTTAGCAGTCGCCGCCCCTTCAATCGTAATTTTTTCAACGTTTGCTTCCGCGGTTTCTGTCGAAATAACGTCTGCGTTTTCCGCTGCTAAAACTGATAAAGGAAGCGCAGATAAAAATAAAGAAAGTGTTTTATGAAACATTAAGTGTCCTAGCTCCTATTCGGTAAAGCTGAACCTTTTCCAAACACCTGATATGTACAGATGTCTCACAGGTGCTATCACCGAAACTGACTTTTCTTAAGTCGATTTATATAGCGTATTGTAATTTATTGTTAAGTGTTGGCTTATCGCTTAAATAAGGACGCGAAGTGTATAGTATATGTGAGCCTAGGAAAATGTTACTTCACTGAGTTTAGACCAGTCTCCAACTGTAAATCACCTTGCCAAAAGAAACGAGATAACATAACATTCGCGACCTTTGCAAAACCTGTTGAAAACTCGTCAAACCTGCTTATGCTTAACATTAAAACACCGTTTGTATTTTCCTTAATTGCAATATCGGTAAGTGCCGCTGCGCAAAGTAATAAAAGTTCCCTTAAAGATGCTCATGATGAACTTGAACACATTGAGGTAAAAAGACACTTTCAGCCATACCGTGGTAATGTACCGCTAATCGACACCCCACAAGCAATCGACAGAATTACCGCGGATACGTTAGCGAATGAAGGGATCACGCGCTTCATCGATGCGCTAGATTTTGCGCCCACCATTGTTAGACAAAACAACTCTGGCGGCATGTTCGATAGCTTTGCTATTCGTGGCTTTTCTGGCGATGAAAATAACCCGTCGGGATATTTAATAAACGGCTTTAACGTGCGTGGTTACAGCGGTAATAGAAGCACAGTTAACGTTCAAACTATTGAAGTAATGAAGGGGCCCGGCTCAGCCTTATATGGTCAAGGGGAGCCTGGCGGCACCATTAACGTTATTACCAAAAAACCTCAGTTTGAAGAGCAAGGCTACATCCAGGGTACCGTAGGTAATTTTGATAAAAAACAAGTAGAGTTTGATTACACGAACGGCATTAATTCAGATATGGCGTATCGTGTTAACGGTTCATACGAGGACTCCGATACTTATCGCGATAACGTATTTTTCAAGAATTTGAACCTTAACCCTTCATTTATCTGGAATATTTCTGATCACACCAGCTTAAGCTATCAAATGGAAATCTTAGACCAAGAGAAACCACTTGATCGCGGTGTGTTCATATTGAATAACGACTTTGACGCCATAGACGCGGAAGACTTCTACGGTGATATCAGAGACGGTGGCCATGAAGTTAAAGCCTTTGGGCATCAGCTAGTGTTAAATCACGAATTGAATCACAACTGGCATTTACTCAGTGGCTTCGCCTATAGAGACTCCTCGTTTGAAGGGCAGTCTTCAGATACCGAACTGTCGGAAGGCCGTCAGCTTTTGTATACCGACCCATCTATACTTTCAAGGCAACGCAGAACCCGTGACTATCAAGCGCAAGACTTATCACTACGCTTTGAATTAAGTGGCGTGGTAGACGTGGCTGGCTTTGTAAACAACGTCTTATTTGGTTTGGACTATTACAACTACCACATCGATACAGACTATCGTCGTTGGCGCACTGCGTGGGGTGCTGGTGATACCACTTATAGCATCAACCCTGAAAATCCAGACTACACTATCTTCAGACCTGACGTTACGCCCACTACACTCACAGCTGAAAAGCAAAAAGGGTTAGGTTTCTACGCACAAGATGTAATAGAACTAAGCAAAGCAACCAAGCTTTTAATTGGCTTTCGTGTGGACAAATTCGAGCAAGACATTTTCAATAAGTTAAGCAATGAAGGGCAAAAACAAGACCAAACGGAAGTGACGCCACGTTTCGGTTTTGTGTATGAAATCAATGACGCTGTGAGTCTATACACTAGCTATGCAGAAGGTTTCAGACCCAACCCCGGACTTGATTCAGACCGCAACGCGTTTGACCCAGAAGAGACCACCTCTTTTGAGGTAGGTGCTAAGTGGGAAAACATTGCTGATATGTTTTCTGGTAGCGTCGCTATTTTTGATGCTGAAAAGACCAACATGCTTACCGCTGAACCTAACACTGGCTTTTCAGCTACGCTCGGTGAAGTTGAAAGCCAAGGGGTAGAATTTCAGTTAACGACTGACCTTACTTCAGACATTCGCCTTGATATGGCCTACGCGTACATAGATGCTAAAACCGCGAACGAAGTCAATAACTTGGATTGGGGCGTGCCTATTCCTAAAGGATCGCGCTTAATCAATATTGCCAAGCATTCGGGGTATATCTCACTTAATCATTTCACCAGCGTATTTGAAAAAGAAGCGTTCTTTGGTGTGACTATGCGTTACGTGGGCGACCGCTTAGGGCAAACCACAGGTCCAACATTCATCTTGCCGTCTTACACGCTTGTGAACTTAGCAGGGTCTGTGAATATTAGCGAGAAGCTCGCTATGAGATTTGACGTGAACAACCTGTTCGACAGAGATTACTTTGAGAACTCATACCATCAGCTTTGGGCCATGCCCGGCTCACCGACTAACTATACGGTGAGCGTTAATTACCAGTTCTAGGGCGTGTTGATCTTTACTGTGCACTCTTGCAGCGGTTTGTGCGCCATTTAGGCAAGGCGACTGTTTTCAGGTCTAGTGGGCCTAAATCAAAAACAGTCAACGCAGTATAAATGGCGCACAAGCGCTGCCCTAAGGGGGCGTCATGAAAGCCGGACGCGTTTTATCACTTCTGACTTTTCGGTGCACCAACTTGTGCAGGTGTGTCCTTTTCCAAATTTGTTCCAGTTTCTATCTCTTAAGCCTAATGCCCTCTTCGGCAATTATTTTGTGCCGTCAAAATTAAATTTTGTTCACAAGTCTGTTTTTAGGCCTTGTTTATATGAAATTTGTTAGCAGCCTAAATCTTCTGCATACGCCTTGCTGACGGCATTTCGAGCTCTCAAAATTCACGGAAGTCATTTCGGCCTATCCACGGTTCACCACAAAAAAGTTTACTAAAGCTATTTGAATCCCGAAAACTTCGTGTTAATTTTATGCGAATAATAATAGTTCTCATTAACATCCTCATTGATTGTAGGGTTAAACACATATGAAATTTTCTAAAATCGCACTCGCTTTACTGTTTTCTGGTATTAGTTCCGCCTCAATTTCAGACACATTCGAAGGCGCTAACTTCGAACAAATTACCGTTAGTTCCTCTCGCTTCGACACCGACATAGATGAAATCGCCTCTAGTGTAAGCGTTATCGACTCTGAACAAATGGATAAAATGGTAGCAACCGACATCCGTGACTTGGTGCGATTTGAACCCGGTGTGGTTGTTGAAGGTGGCGGGCGCTTTGGATTGTCTGGCTTCAATATCCGAGGCATTAATGCAGACCGCGTGTTAATGCTGCTTGATGGCGCGCCTATTGCCGATGAGTTCAGCTTTGGCCCTGGGTTGTCAGCTCGCCGCGACTTCATTGATGTGGATATGGTAGATCGCGTTGAAATCATTAGAGGCCCCGCATCTACATTATATGGAAGCGACGCAATTGGTGGGGTGGTATCGTTCATCAGTAAAGATCCTAATCAGCTTTTAGCTGACCACGAACAAGTGGGGGGGCGAATAAAAGTTGGCTATGCGTCCGTTGCCAATGAGTGGATGACAAACGCACAGCTATATGGCAGAAACAGTGATTGGCAATGGCTTTTAAACGCTACCGTGCGAAACGGTTCTGAAACAGAGAACTATTTTGATGACGAAGGCACAGGCCTTGAACGCAACGCCACAAACCCGCAAGACAATTCAACGGAAAGCGCACAACTTAAACTTATCTATCAACCAAACGAAGCTCACCGACTCGAGTTTCTTGCTGACTACCTGCGAGGCGAAACCGAGACTAACGTATTGTCGCAAGTCGATACTTTCGTGCGAGGTGTACGTATTACAGAAAGCCGTGGTATTGACGAGCGTGACAGAACACGTCTTCAACTAAATCACACTTATAGCAACGAAACGACCTTGTTCGATAAAGTGCTGACACGCGTTTATTGGCAAGAAACAGATAGCGTTCAAGGAACGCGTGAAGGGCGTTTTGGTGCTGCATCAAGGCAAGAGCCAACACCCGTACAGTTAGGCAGAACCCGTGATAGTAAATTTAACCAAACAGTTGAAGGGGTAATTATGCAGCTGGACAAGCAATTCACTACAGGTGATGTAAAACACCACCTTATTTACGGCAGTGAACTTCAATATACCAACAGTGAAGCGCTGCGAGAAGGCACTACATTTGTGGCCGGAACTGGCGCCATAGTGCCAGAGTTCTCGGTGTTCCCTGCGAGAGACTTTCCTATTTCAAAAGCAAGAGAACTGTCGTTTTTCGTTCAAGACGAAATATCGCTACTAGACGGTAAACTTACGCTAAGCCCAGGTGCTCGCTACGATGAATTTAAGCTAGTCCCTTATCCAGACGAAATTTTCATTAATGCGAACCCAGGTGTTGATGTAGTGCCGTTTGAAGATTCACAGCTGTCCATGAAGTTAGGTGCGATTTACGATTTGAACGACTCAACCAGTGTATGGTTGCAATATGCAGAAGGGTTTCGCATTCCACCATTCGATGACTTAAACGTGGGCTTTACCAACTTCGCAGGTGGCTACACGTCACTACCCAACCCAAACCTAAAACCAGAAAGTGTTGAAAGCTGGGAAGTAGGAGTAAGGCAACGCCTTGATGCAGTTAAATGGAGCGTAAGTGCTTATCACAACAACTACGATAACTTCATAGAATCTAGAGCGACGGTTGGCTTCAACCCTACTACTCAGCTGCTCGAGTTCCAAGCCACTAACCGAGATTCTGTGGTTATTGAAGGTATTGACGCGCAATTTACCTGGTTCTTGGGCGAGTCTGTTTCCGGCCTAAACGGCTGGGAGCTACAAGGCGCTTTAACGTGGTTAGAAAGCGAAGATGAAACCACGGGTCAAGAAATTGAGTCAATTCTTCCACCGCAAGCGGTAGTGGGCATAGGTTATACCGACAGCAACGACATTTGGTCGGTTGAATTTATTGGTACTTTTGTACAGCGCTTCGACTCACAAAATCAGCCTGAAGACCCTGCTGAACCTCGACTATTTGAAGCACCTGGATACGCACAATTCGACTTGTTAGCCAACTATAACGTAAGCGAAGATCTTACGGTAAATCTGGGCATCTTCAATATTTTCGACCGCAAAAGCTGGAGCGGAACCGAGGTGCGCGGCCTAGAAGTAAGCGATGCAACAAACGTCAACTTCCTTACTCAACCGGGCATTAACGCGGCGATAAATGCAACTTATTCATTCTAACTACGTGCAGTGAACACCTACGCTGCCTATTAGGGCGGCACAGGTGTAACTCAGCACCTATTTAGCCTTTATCAGGAACTAGATTTATGAGAAAACAGCAGCTACTTTTCTACACTTTTATTGGTTTAGTATTTACGTTTAGTACCCATGCCAGCGCTAACGCCATCAAATCAGAAACGCCCAATACGCAGGAGCTCAGTTCAGAAGAAACTGCACACTATCAAAAACTAATCACCGCAGGCGGCACCATTACTGAAATTGTGTTTGCCTTGGGAGCTGGAGAGCGTGTTATTGCCGTAGACCAGTCAAGTCAGTACCCCGAAGCAGTGAAGCAGTTGCCAATGGTGGGCTACTACCGAGAGCTAGCTGCAGAAGGCGTTCTGTCGTTTGCGCCTGATAAAATATTGGCCATTGAAGGTGTTGGTAGAGAAGAGGTAATTAAACAAATAGAAAGTACCGGTGTGCAGGTAGTTGTTTACAACAAACCCAACAGTACCGATGGGCTTGTAGAGTTAATAAAACAGCTTGCTGATGACCTTGGAAAAGCTGAACAGGCAAAACAGATTATTGCCAAGTTTAATGCATCGCTGCCTAGCGAAACTGCGAATAATACCCCCTCCGTCAAAGCTGTATTTCTATTGTCGGCGTCAGACCGCGGCCTTATAGCGGCAGGTTCTGAAACGGTTCCTCAATTAATTTTCAACTACGCCGGAATTGAAAATATAGCGTCTGAGCACACTGGATTTAAGGGCATCAATAATGAAGCGTTGGCATTACACCAGCCTGACTTCTTAGTAGCACCGCGTCATGTAGTTATGGGTGCAGGCGGTAAGGAAAAGTTTTGCCAAAGCCCAAACCTATCACTGCTTAAAGCTGCGCAGCAGTGCAAGCTACTGGTAATGGACTCGCTTCAGTCTTTAGGTATGACACCAAGGCTAGCAGATGCCATCGCTACTGTTAAAAACTATCAGCTTGAAAACCTATGAACACGTTAACTTTTTCAGCACGGTCGCAACGGCCAGCTATTCAGCGCAGCTGGTTTGAAAGTCATCAAAGAAAAGTTGGGTTTTGGCTAGCAGGCTTAGTGGTTCTATTGCTTTTAGCCAGCGTGGCGTCGTTAAGCTTTGGGCCTGCAGGCTGGGATATTCGCTTTGCTATAGCTTGGGCGTTGCCCGACAGTTGGCACACTATTAGTCAGCTGCAGCTAAACATCATAAGTGAAATACGTTTACCCAGACTCTGCCTAGGCATGTTAATAGGTGCAGTACTTGCTCAAACAGGCGCTGCTACGCAGGCTTTGTGCAGAAACCCGTTGGCCGATCCGTCTGTTATCGGCGTGAGTTCAGGCGCAGCAGTTATGGCTGTCGGAATGATTGCGCTTGGGCCTCTACTGCAATCAAAGTTTGGCCTTAAAGCCGAGCTGCTACTTCCCTATGCAGCTTTCACAGGTGCGCTTACAGCAACGCTTTTGGTGTATCAGTTCGCTAAAAGCGACCAAGGGGTGCAGGTAACGTCACTTATTCTTGTTGGAGTTGCCATGAATGCGCTTGGTTTCGCGCTTATTGGCCTATTAAGTTTCTACTCAGACGACAGTTCGCTGCGCTTAATTAACTACTGGACTATGGGGTCTCTGGCAGGCGCTAATTGGTCATCACTGGTTCAAGCTATGCCATTACTGCTTATAAGCCTATTAGGGCTATGGAGCAAAAGGCATCAGATGAGCCTACTCCTACTTGGCGAATCAGAAGCCAAATACATGGGCGTAAATATAAAGCACCTAAAAAACCAAATTGTTGTTTTTGTTGCCATGGGTGTTGGGGCAGCGGTGGCATTAACAGGGTTGGTTGGCTTTCTTGGCCTTGTTATTCCGCATCTTTCCCGCCTATTGGTGGGAGCAAACCTTAAATACATGATGCCTGTAAGCATGCTGCTGGGAGCACTCGTGCTTTTGGCATCAGACTGGATTGCCAGAATTATTGTTACGCCTGCCGAGCTACCCATAGGCATAGTAACGGCCATCATCGGCGCGCCGGTGTTTATTTGGATGCTAAGGCGCCAACTAATGCCAAGCCGCGACGGTTATTAATAAGGAGGGTAACCATGGCAAATATACTTTCACTTAATAAAATAACGGTAAAGCGCGGCCATAAAAGCGTGCTAAACAACATAAGTTGCCAAATTCCGGCTGGCAAGTTGGTGGTGTTAGTTGGCGAAAATGGCGCTGGTAAATCAACGCTCATTCACACAATGGCAGGTAATCTAAAATACCAGGGCCAACTTACTTTTAAAGGAAAGCCGGTAAGCGAGTGGGGAGAAACTGAGCTAGCAAGAGTCCGCTCTGTAATGACACAGCAAAGCGCGCTTAACTTTCAACTGGGCGTGCCTGAACTTATTGCTATGGGACGCTTTGCTATTAACGAGCCGGAGCAGCAAAAGCATCGGCGAGTGGCTCAATTCATAAACCACCTCAACTTACAGAAATTGGCCAACAGACACACAGGCCAACTGTCAGGAGGAGAGCTTCAACGGGTAAACATTGCCCGCTGTTTTGCTCAGCTAGATGCCTTCAAAAGTGAGAATGAAAGTAAGTTGCTGCTGCTTGACGAGCCAACATCTGCTTTAGATCTCAACTTTCAGCATCACTTAATGCAGTTGGTGCGCAAATTTACCAGCATGGGCAATACCGCCATTGTCGCCATTCACGACTTAAACCTTGCTTCGCTGTATGCCGATGAAGTTCTGCTACTAAGCGGTGGTGAGCTTATGAATTACGGCCCTAAAAGCGCGGTACTTACACCCGAATTCTTAGAGCCTGTGTATCGGACTAGCATGCATGTACAGCCTCACCCAGAACTAAAAATACCAATGATATTTTCTCAACCCAAGGAGATCCTTAATGAGAACGCAAGCATTAACTGACGCAAAAGCATTACTTCGCGCTTGTGAAACGGGCGTTATTTCAACCATTTCATACAACTTACGTGGGTATCCGTTTGGTTCGGTTTCCCCCTTTATTAGTTGCAGTGAAGGTAAGTTATATTTCTACATAAGCGATATTGCGCAGCATGCTAAAAATTTAGAAAAAGACAGCCGCATGAGCCTAACGGTGTTTCACCAAGCACAAGAGGGCGATCAAAATGCGCACGGCCGAGTAACCCTTGTAGGCGACGCGACGCCACTTAAAGGTGATAAAGCCGCAGAAGTGCTTGAGCAATACGTACTGCGTTTTCCTGAAGCTGAGTCTTACAAAAAAGCTCACGACTTCAAAGTATGGCAGATGGACGTTATTCGCGTTCGCTTTATCGGAGGCTTCGGTAAGATATTTTGGTTAGAACAAGAAGAGTGGAATGCCACGGCAAGCCCATGGGACTTTTCTTCTGAAAAGAACATGATTGAGCATATGAACGACGACCATCAAGACGCGATGAGCTTAATTCTTACGCACCACCACGGTATAGAAGACGAAGCACCCACGATGATAGGCGTCGTTACCGACGGCTTTTATATTCGCTCGAAAGACAAAAACTATTACGTGCCTTTTGAAAATGTGTGCAGCAAACAAGAAGATGTGCGCATGGAGCTAGTTAGGTTAACTAATCGCGCAAGAAAAGCGCAGGCCGCTTAGCTTCAAGGTAATTAGAAATAAAAAAACGTTTTAAATGAAAGTGACGTTGCCAGAAAATTTTTTTGAAAATTATAAAAAGCCGCTTTCTATTTCGAAAATTTTTTATTTAGACAGTGTTTACTGTCGCACGAGAGGCAAGTTCAAAAACGAAAATAAAAGCCAGAAGCGTTTTCATCGCTTCCGGCTTTTCAATTTTATAACTCTAGCAAATGTAAGGGTTGTTTGCCTCGTTATAAACTCTCTAAATCAAACGCGCCTTGCTTTGAGAGCTTTTCGTTTAATGGCTTCACTTCTTCACCAAATAAGGTTTCTAGCTGTACTTTATACTGCTGCCACTTTGACTCTAAGTCTTCCAACCGTTTTAGTGCACCAGCTTGTGCAGGCGCGCCCGTTCTGTCGAAGTTATCCATCAAAAAACGTACTTGTCTGTCGAGCATATTCGGCCAGTTAATGTCGTCTTCGAAAGTTTGATGTTTTGGCTGAATAACCAAAGCTTCCCAATCGTCAATTGCACTAACAATGCGCTCGATTGAAGCCGATACATCGCTTGCCAGCATTACGTTATCTTCAGACACACCGTTTAATTGCGCTCTAACATCACGGGCTTTTTGCAGGTGAGCGAACAAATCATTCAGTAAGGTTTCTGTAGCCTGAATGCTCTTTTCAACCACTTGAAGCTGCGCTTTATCTGCCTCTTCTCTTGGGTCAGGAAGCACTTTAAACGCGCGTGTCTGCGACTGTTCACCTACTGTGATTTTCGCTTTGTAGTCTCCAGGCATAACACGGGCGCCGTTCCAACCGCCAAACAGTTTTACATTCTCAATACAGTTCAACGGCTCACGTCGAAGATCCCATACAAATTCGTTATAACCCGCCTTTGTTGCGGGATGTTTAAATTTGATAGGGCTGCGAACATCCTCATTACCTTTAGCGCACTTCTCAAATGCACTCGGAGCTGAGGATAAGGTACGAACCAACTCATTGTCTGCATTAAATATATCAATACGAAGCGTTTGCTCTTCTTCTAATTCATCCTTCAAATAGTACCGGAAAGTTGCGCCACGCGGTGGATTCTTCGCTTGTGGCTGGTCAGTCATGCCACCGCCAGATAGCAAGCGAATGCCATCAATGGGTTCAAACTGGAACAGCGCTTCGTTATCTAGCGACTCATGCACTTCACGTAGCGGGCTAATGTCATCCAAGATCCAAAAACCTCGGCCTTGGGTTGCAACAACTAAGTCATCGCCTTTTACCTGCATATCGGTAATCGCCACAGGCGGAAGGTTTAAGTCCAGCTCTTGCCAGTGTTTACCGTCGTCGAAGCTAATAAACATACCGCTCTCTGTACCCGCGAACAACATACCTTCGCGCTCTGTATCTTCGCGTACTACGCGAACAAAGGCGTCCTCTGGTAGGCCTTCGTCAATACGCTTCCAGCGCTTGCCGAAGTTGTCGGTTTTGTAGATGTAAGGTGTGTAGTCATTTAACTTATAGCCTGCTACCGCAACGTAAGCTCTGCCTTCTGCATGAGGGCTAAGTTCAATGGCATTTACCTGTGCTTCTTTTTTGTGAGGGGTAATATCTTTCCAGTTTTTACCCTCATCGCGGGTAATATGTAGCTTGCCGTCATCGGCCCCCACCCAGAGTTCACCTTTGTTAACCGCTGATTCTGCAATATAGAAAACCGTATTGTAGTATTCAGCTCCAGCTTGCTCATTTGTTATTGGACCGCCGTTGAGCCCTTGTTTTTCAGGCTCGTCACGGGTTAAGTCTGGGCTTATTTCCTGCCAATTCACACCCCGGTCGGTGGTTTTTAAGATCATCTGCGTGCCATAGTACACGGTGTCAGGATCATGCTTTGACACTATCACTGGGGCATTCCAGTTGGTACGGTATTTTTGATCCCGTGCGTTTCTACCAAACACATATTCAGGGTATGGCATGATGGGGCGCGTAAGCCCGGTATCGCGGTTGTATTCAGTGAGTGTACCATTGATGGTAGTTGCGTAAATAAGAGTTGGATCGTCTGGGTTAAACGCAATGTGTGCACTTTCACCGCCGCCCACAGAAAACTGATCTTCTATTCCCATACCGTCTCCCCAGGTTTCAGATGGGGTTGCCATGGTTGAGTTATCTTGCTGCCCACCATAAACATAGTAAGGGTTTAAATTGTCGGTAATAACGCGGTAAAACTGCGCTGTTGGCTGATTGTAAATGCTTGACCACGATTCACCGCCGTCGAAGGTAACGGTTGCGCCACCGTCATTAGCGTTGATCATGTTTAAGCTATTTTCAGGGTTTATCCACATATCGTGTGTATCGCCATGGGGTAACGAAACCGTCTCGAAGGTTTTGCCGCCATCAATAGATTTGTGCAGCTGCACATTCATCACATAAAGGGTGTTTTCGTCGTTTGGGTCAACTTCGATGTGGTTGTAGTACCACGCGCGGGCTTTGAGGATATTATCGCCGTTCATAAGCGACCAAGACTTACCAGCATCGTCACTGCGATATACGCCGCCTTCATCAGCCTCGATAATGGCGTACAGGCGCTTCGGGTTAGACGCGGCAATATCTACACCTACCTTACCAATAAGCGTAGGCAGCCCTTTTTCTAATTTGTCCCAGCTTTCACCGCCATCTGTTGACTTATAAAGGCCACCGCCCTCACCGCCTGATTTGATAAACCAAGGCGTTCTGCCGTGATGCCACATGCTGGCATAGAGAATTCTAGGGTTAGTGGGATCGATTGCTAAGTCAGCGGCGCCGGTATCGGCATTCACTTTTAACACATGCTGCCATGTTTTACCGCCGTCTATCGTTTTGAATATACCGCGCTCTTCATTAGGCCCCCAAATATTGCCTTGTACCGCCGCCCAGGCTATGTTGGGATTTGTTGGGTGTACGCGAATTTTGGGGATTTGACCGCGTTTATCTAAACCTACCAGTTTCCATGTTTCACCGCCGTCAGTAGATTTATAAATACCTTTACCGTGGCTAGTGGTTACGCCTCGAATAGGGCCTTCACCCGTACCTACGTAAATAACGTTAGGGTCTGACGGGGCAACCGCTATAGAGCCAATACTGCCCACTGTGAAAGTTTTATCAGATAGGGCTTTCCACGATAACCCCGCATTTTCGGTTTTCCAAACACCGCCACCTGCAGTGCCCATAAAATAAAGGTTGGTATTGTCTTCAACCCCCGTAACCGCTACCGAACGCCCACCGCGATAGGGCCCAATAAAGCGATACTCCATTTTATCGAAAAGTTCAGGGTTAACGGTATCTTCAAGTGCGAATGCAGAATGCGAGAAACTAGAAAGTGCGCTTGCGCAAATAGCAAAAGCTGCCACCATTTTCCGAGAAACCAGTCTCTGTGAAACCATAGATAGTGCCTTGTCGTGTTTTTTATTTTTAATAATAAGAGGCTCTTATACTGCTTTGTTAGAAGCGTTATGGCAAAAGTTTTTGTTGGACGTGTTCTTCACTCGTTTGAAGCGCTGACGATATCGACGAAATATTCAATGCAGTTTCCTTTATGATGGCGCAGTTAGAAAATAACCACCGTTGATGGAACGGGGCAACGGGCTGTCTCAAAACGAGAGCGCCGATTCCCCCTGAACATAACGATCTCAACAACCCCATGAAATTTAACACGTCAGTGATTACGCATTAGCGATTAAATACCGCACAAGAAATTTCTACAATCACAATTTGAAGATAAGCGACAGTCTTTAATGACACACAAACTGCTGAAAAAGTGCACAACAAAGATCAACACGCCCTAGAGTGTGTGACTCGCGAAGATCCAAATACCAACCGAAACAAGCACAATGCCACCAAATGTCTCTGCTCGTTTACCTATCAATGTTCCCATAACACTGCCCAACATAATGCCAATAGTTACCATCGAAAAAGTGGCTATTCCAATTAACGTCGCAGCAATAGCAATATTTACCTCAATTAGCGCGAGACTTGCACCCACTGCCATTGCGTCGATGCTTGTGCCTAACGCAGTAATACACAACAAAATAAAGGATTGCTTTTGAGACGTTGACTCTTCTTCGGCAGGTTTCAGGCTCTCGAGTACCATATGAATACCTAAACCAGAAAGAATGATTAGTGCAATCCAATGATCCCATGCTTCAACGTATGAAGACGCTGCGCGACCAATGAACCAGCCTATAAACGGGGTTGTTGCCTCTATTAGTCCGAACAAAAGGCCAATTTTAAGGGCAAAACTTAAATGAGGGCGGTTGATTTTGACACCTTTGCCAATCGCGGCGGCAAACGCATCTGTTGACATAGCAAAGGCTAGCAAGATAAGAGCGAAAATACTCATAGTTTTAGAACTCCGGCCAGGCTAATTGAGTCCACGACAAATCCACACGCCTGACTTTTAAGCGTGGACTTATCGATGGTCTCGCCAACCAAGAGGTGTTTGTACCATGGTAATGTGACCAATTATGTTGATACAAACTTTTCCATTTGAAACGGAAACAGGCTACTCCCCAACCGAGGTCGCCACGGTAATACAGTCGCTAAAAACTAATCAAGTTGATTGCGACAAACTGCCCAACTTAAGATATAAATGACGGCATGCTCACCCTCTCTCGATTACACATATTCCACCAGTGGTCATACACTCAATTTTATTAAGTGTTGGCAACCCAGTATTTTTTAAGCGTTAAGTTTTGTTCCTCTCTCCTACTCATGGATTCCCCGAATAAGCCGCTATCTTAGCGGTTTAACAATTTCATTGTTTATTCCTTACCTGAGCCCGTACAATACAAGCACTTCGTTGTTGCAGCATGAGTATCCAAGGCTCTAGCTGTGTAATTCAACAACTTATCGCTAAAAGAGACCTTTTATGAGACTTCTACTTTCTGTTGCCTTCGCCACCCTTCTTGCGGGCTGCGCGACGCTATCTCAACTGGCGGTTTATACCGTTTCTAATGCCGAGTTAGAACAAGTACTTGATAGCCAAGTAAGTAAGCTGCAAAAGCGAACTTCACTTGCAGGTATTCCTCTGTACTTAGACGTGCAGGACATGACAGCAACTATAGGCCCTGATGGCAGAGACGTGGTGCAGCTAGGCGCTATCGCCACGGCCCGTGTTAGCGCATTTGGGTTGAACTATCCCGCCAAGGTGAACCTTTCGCTGGAAGGCACGCCTTACTATGACAGCGAAGAGAAGGCCATTTTTGTGCGTTCACTGTCATTGCTCGACAGCACCATTGATGCAGGCGGCTTTAAGGGTAACTTGGCACCGGTAAGCGGCGAATTTATGCAGCTAATCAACGGCTATCTAGCCACTAACCCCGTTTATCGCTTAGACCCTGCAAACAAAGCAGTAAGCATGCTTTCAACGGTACCTTTACAGCTAACTGTAGAGCAAGGGCAGCTTGCACTTCGACCGAAGCAATAACGCAGTGGCTGTAACTCCCAAGCTGGTTAAAAGCTTATTGTGTCGTTTAATTGTGGAATAGTAACATTCCATCCTTTTTCTCTTATGGCGCTTTGCAACTCCTGTTTAGCGCCATCTTCTCCGTGAACGAGGTAAACCTTAGGTGGCTTTGTAAAATGCGATAGCCAGCCGATGAGCTGCTCTTGACTTGCGTGTGCCGAGAATCCGCCTAGCGTATGAATTTGGGCGCGAACTACAATGTCCTCGCCAGCCATTTTAATATGTGTAGCCCCGTCGATAATTTTTCGTCCGGGCGTACCCATTGCTTGAAAGCCTACGAATACCACGTGAGATTGTTTGCGCCATAGGTTCTGTTTTAAATGATGCCGAATTCTTCCTCCGTTACACATGCCACTACCAGCAATAATAATGGCGCCGCTAACAACTTTATTTAGGGCAATAGACTCTTCAGTTGACGTTGTGTAGCTTAAAATGGGCAGTAAGGAATGTAAGCTTAGGTTGTGGCTATGCGCACGCTCAGCACTATCTTCAATAGCGTCTAAATCTTCCTCATTATAAACATCTTGGTAACGGTGATATATCTCGGTAACCGCGATGGCCATCGGGCTATCTAAAAATACTTTTTGATGACGCAATTTACCCTGTTGATAAAGCTCACCTAACCGAAAAATGATTTCTTGGGTTCGCCCTACCGCAAATGATGGGATGAGGATGTTTCCGCCGTTCTCGCTGGCCTGTAAAATTACGCTTTCAAACTCATCAAGTGTTTCCTTCATTGAACGGTGGTTGCGATCGCCATAGGTCGACTCTAAAAGCACGATATCAGCATCGGTGACTATGTCTGGGTCGCGGAGTAACGCAGCCTGCGAATTGCCCAGATCGCCAGAAAAAACCAGCTTTTTAGTCTGACCATTTTCAGTAATAAATATTTCCACTATTGCTGAACCAAGAATGTGCCCAGCATCAGCGAAGTTAATTTCCACGTCTTGCGTGATTTTACGCTTGGTGTGGTAGCGAGTTGGTATGCATAGTTTCATCACACCGTCCACTTCCTCTTGGCGATACAGGGGTTCGATGAGCGGTTTGCCCGAACGCTGCCGCCGCTTGTTCTCCCACTCAGCATCCCGCTCCTGCAAAGAAGCGGCATCTTTTAGCAACACTTCAATTAGGTCAACCGTTGGCCGTGTCATATAAATAGGCCCGCTATAGCCCTCTCTCAACAATATAGGTAATCGCCCGGAATGGTCTAAGTGGGCGTGTGACAGAATAACCGCATCAAGTTGACTGACATCCACTGGCAAGGGTTTATGGTTCTTCGCCTCTTCATCACGCCTGCCTTGATATAGGCCGCAATCTAACAACAAAGTACTATGTTCAGTTTTGAGTAGATGCATAGACCCTGTTACACCTTCCACTGCGCCTAAAAAAGTAAGTGATGCCATATCAGGCTCCTTCAATTGATTTCGAGTTATTCTGACTGTCGCCGTGTATTAAATTTGCTGTTGTTATACTGTCTTCAACTTGTTGAATACGCATAAAGACTTTGATCCACATTTGTACTATCTGCAGTAGGTACTCCATGCACTCTGCAGCATCGGCCATTTGGGCAACAGCAATGTCACCTCGTGTTGCCCCCATCACAAGTGCTGATTTAACTTTGTGGTGCTCTTTGTCGAGTAAGTCAAACTGAAGGCTTAATGCATCACTGCTATCAAATTGCCTCCAGCGCACCATACGCATGAACTCATTGATTACCGATAAATAGTTAAGCAGTTGACCTTCTAGCTCAGCCTTGGTGAGGACATCCCGACGCCTGCTCACTGCAGAAATAGCGAGTGCCTTTTGCGCGCTAGATAGCATGTAGTGCTCTACTCGCATGAGCGAGGCCAATGCTTTTGTGGTTTCTTCACTTAAAGCTGCACGCTCTACGTCTACTATAAATTGCGATATGTGTTGGCATAGCGCCTCAACGCCATGAATGCCTTTTTCGACAGCAGTTATTTCACTGCTTTGTTGAGAAAACAGTTTGGGATAAACGTGTAGAAAGCGGTCAGATACTGACAACAATTCTAAGATAAGCGCGTTTACTGCCAAGTCAGGGGTTTGAGCAATATTTTTGTCCAAATGTTTAGGTTTTGAGGCCTCTTCTTCAAGCGACACAAAGCGCTGCTCAAGAAAGCTTGCAAGTCTGTCATTCAATGGAAAGATAAGTGCCACGCCTAATAAATTAAACAGCGTATGGAAAATGGCTAAGGTGATTCCCGGGTTAGCGTCTATTCCTGCAACCTCCGTTGTCCAATGGATTAGCCCAAACAACAGCGGTAAAATAAGTGCAGCCACAATGGCGGTCGCCACGTTAAACACAACTTGTGCAGCGGCAACGCGTTTCGCGCTAGAGGTAGCGCCAATTGACGCAAACATAGCCGTAGAAGTCGTGCCTATATTTGCACCAATAACCATTGCGCCGGCGGCATAAATACCCACCATGCCTGAGGTTGCCGCAGTAATTGTAAGCGCGATAGATGCACTAGATGACTGAGTTAGTACTGTCATTACAAAGCCAATAACAAGGTACATAAGAAAACCTTCAACGCCTTCAGCTTTAAACTGACTGAGATCAAAGGTACTTACTATTCCTTCAAAGGCTGCTTTTAAACTGTCTATCCCCACAAAGAAAAGACCAAAGCCGGCGATGGCGATACCAAATGACGCTAAACGGCTATTGGGTTTTAATAACTTCAGGATCATGCCGACGCCTATCATAGGTAAAGCAACGGCCTGAATATTCAATTTAAAGCCTACCATTGCGATAAGCCAGCCTGTCATGGTGGTGCCGATGTTGGCGCCGTACACTATACCTAAAGCATGACGCATACTCAGCAAACCGGCGTTAACAAAGCCTAAAGATGCAACGGTGACTGCACTTGAAGACTGCACTAATGCGGTCATTGCCGCTCCTGACACAACGCCTCTAAATGGCGTACTGCTCCATTTGGCGAGCACGGTGCGCAGTGAATTACCTGCTGCCAGCTTAAGCCCGTCGGTCATCATACCAATGGCAAGTAAGAACAAACCTAACCCACCAATTATGCTACCCACTAGTAACACACTTTCCATCTGCCTCCCCTCTTTCCTTTATTCATCGCCGACCATTCGTTATTTCTGATCATTTCTTTTGAGCATTTCACCAATGAATAAAAGCTGCGGTTGGCGCTACATGCCTTCATAAAAGTACAGATAAGAGTACAATGTGCGTAAATCTCATTGTTTGTTCTTGGTCAAACAATAACCAGAAATATAAACACAATGCATCGCGGTTCAGGTACTCAACGTAATAATTGAGGACTTGGCAAATGCGTTACAGAGCAAAGCTAGGCAAAAAAAGGTGATGGAAGTGACAGAACGAATCAAAACGCTAGATGAATTCGCAAAGCATGTAGATTACTCTTTGCTCAATACGCTCTCAGCAGACCCTCAGTCAACGAGCGACGGCGATGATCACGATCCACGCCAAGTGTTCTCTGGCCACTATGTGCCGGTTACTCCGACCCCATTAACTGCACCCAAATATATTGCGCACAGCAAAACTCTGTTTGCCGAATTAGGCTTAGACGACAGCTTGGCAACATCAAAAGATTTCACCCAGCTGTTTGCAGGGGACATGTCGGGTGTACCCGCCCCAATGAAACCTTACGGCTGGGCAACTGGCTACGCACTTTCCATTTATGGGACGGAATACACACAGCAGTGCCCGTTTAGAACGGGGAACGGCTACGGTGACGGCCGAGCAATCTCTATTGTTGAAGCAGTATTAAACGGCAAGCGTTGGGAAATGCAGTTAAAAGGCGCGGGTCGCACGCCTTATTGTCGCGGCGCAGACGGGCGCGCCGTATTGCGCTCAAGCGTGCGCGAATTTTTAGTGCAAGAACACATGCATGCGCTTGGCATTCCGACCTCACGTTCGCTGAGCTTGTTTATGTCTGAATCAGACACGGTAGACAGGCCGTGGTATCGCGAAGGGTCTCATTCCTATGAACCTGAAGTGATGGTAGAAAATATAACGGCCATATCCACCCGCGTGGCGCCCTCCTTTTTGCGCGTAGGCCAAATAGAGCTTTTTGCTAGGCGAGCTCGCTGCAACGAACACAGCGAAGCGTTAAAAGAACTAGAAGCCATTGTTAAGCACCTTATTGAGCGAGAGTACTCAAGTGAAATTGACACAACCACGCCGTTTGAAGAGCAAGTGGTAACGCTGGCTGCACTATTTCGAGACCGGCTAACGAGTCTTGTTTCTGGTTGGGTTCGCGTCGGTTATTGCCAGGGCAATTTTAATAGCGATAACTGTGCAGCAGGAGGCTTTACGCTGGATTATGGGCCATTCGGCTTTTGTGAATTTTTTGAAGCAGACTACCAACCTTGGACAGGCGGAGGTCGTCATTTCTCGTTTTTAAACCAGCCCATTGCCGCCCAAAAGAATTTCGATATGTTCTGCCGCTCACTGATGCCGCTACTTGAAGGTAACAGTGAACAGCTCGCTAAGCTTAACGAGATCAACGACGGCTTTTCTGGCGTTATGGAGCGGGCTATGGAAAGCATGTGGGCAACTAAGCTTGGCTTTGCCAACTACGACCACGACTTGCTTATTAAGCTTCTGCAATTAATGCTGCGCACTGGCGTCGACTACAATCTGTTTTTCCGAGAGCTATCGTCGATACCTGAAGATATGACGGGTTTGACGAAAAGCTTTTACTACCCGCCTAAAGCAGAGGTCATGACAGAATGGGAAACGTGGTTACAAAGCTGGCGTGAGCGGATTGAAAAGGACGCAGGGGCACAAGGTGATGTAGCAAATACAATTGCTACAACCGCAGAAAACATGCGCAAAGCAAACCCTAAATTCACATGGCGCGAATGGCTTATTGTGCCTGCCTATAAAGCCGCAGAGAAAGGTGACTTTACTCAAATACACGAACTTCAGAACATCCTCACCGCGCCTTATGATGAGCAATCAGAAGAGATAGAGAATAAGTATTACCAACTGCGCCCACTTGAATTTTTCAGTGCAGGCGGTGTTGCGCATTACAGCTGCTCTTCGTAAAAAAGAGCAGCTGGATCTCAGTCTACTTACAGCGAATCGATGGCCGAACTGGGTTCAGTAAACCACACTGGGCCATCTTCGGTCATATAAAAATGATCTTCTAAGCGTATGCCAAACTCGTTTGGTACCACTATCATAGGCTCGTTACTGAAACACATGCCAGATGCCAGCGGATGGGGATTGTCTTTGACCAAATACGGCCATTCGTGAATGTCCATACCAATACCATGCCCTGTTCGATGAGGTAAGCCTGGCAAATTATAGTCAGGCCCTAAGCCATCTTTCGCTAAGCTATCTCGGGCAGCTTTATCCACATCACCACAAGGTACACCGACCTTTGCAGCGTTAAATGCCGCAAGCTGAGCGCGCTTTTCGCTTTCCCATAATGCCCGTTGCTTATCGGTTGGCTCACCAAAACAATAAGTTCTCGTGATATCAGAGAGGTAGCCATGTACTTTACAGCCAGTGTCAATCAATACTAAGTCGTTTTTCTTTAATACTTGCGGGTCTTTAACGCCGTGGGGAAACGAGGTTGCTTTACCAAACAGCACAATGCAAAAATAGTTACCGCTGGCCCCCACTTTCTTATGAGCATCGTTAATAAATGCTTCAACTTCTGTGGTGGTAATACCTTCATAAAGCATACTGGCAGTGGCTTTGTGCACAGCAAGGGTCATGTCCATGGCCCGCCGAATTAGCGCAAGCTCATTTTCTGACTTGTGCATGCGGCAATGCGCGGTAACCTCTGAACCATTCACAATTTGCCAGGGCTTATTAAGCACCTTAGTAAACCCATCAACAATAAAAAACTGGGTTGATTCATCAACGCCTAATTTTATGCCACCCGCCGTATTGACGGTATTCAGAATAGACATGGCAAGTGCGTAAGGGCTTTCGTGCTCTTGCCAACCGATAATATCCCCTTCCACTACTTTGCGTTCGTTCAAAGAGTCAATTTCAAACGCAGGAGCTAGGTAAACAACGTTCCCCTCTGCGGGTAGAAGCGCCCCCACTAAACGCTCACTGGCGTACCACTGCATTCCTGTAAAATACGCTAAGTTAGTGCCCGCGTTTAAGTAAAGCGCGCCTATGTCATGCTGTTGCATGTAATGCTGTGCTTTGGCAATTCGGGCCTGATACTCAGCAAGAGTGATGGGTGTTAGGTCGCCTGTCATGTCGACAAGACTATCTAGTGCTTGTTGTCCTGTCTTTGTGCCGATAACTGTGTTCATCAAAGCCCGCCTTAGGTCTGAAATTTAAAAACGGGCTCACTTTACAACACTCAAGAATAATGTCGAGATAGCAGTCGCTCCCCCGATAATTCGTTTAGCTCTTGTGTATTAATTAGATTACACGCCTCACAGCTTGAACTTTAAAGCGCGCCTTTCCATGCCTTTTCAGGCAGCAAATAAAGGCCCTTTTCACTCTTCGCACCTTCATTGACGATAAAGCCTATACCAGCAGCCATAACCGCTAACGTAACGTCAAACGCATTAATGCTGTCTCCGTAGCCCGCGGTTAAATTAAACATAGAACCATCAGCCAAAAGATACAGTGTTTTATCGCCGAGTTTATAAGCATTTACATAAGGCATTGGCTCACTGTGGGTAGCGTTGTTTTTGAGGTATGGCACATCAATTTCTTGCGCTACGTGACCTACGTTTAAAATAAATGCGCCGTCTTTCATGCTGTCTAGATGTTTTGAGCTCACTACGCCATAGGCGCCAGTTGCCGTGGCAATAACATCGGCTTGGCTAGCGGCTTCGTTTAAATCGACCACTGGCCAACCGTCGTATTTCGCTTGAAGGGCTCTTGCTGGGTCAAGTTCAGCCACTTGAACCTGTGCGCCAAACGCTTTTGCCGACGCGGCCACGCCCTGCCCGACTAAACCATAACCAATAACAACCACAACTTTTTCGTGCAGGGTTAAATGGGTGGTTTGGAAGAAGGTTTGCCATGCACTTAGGCCCACCATGTGCCTGTTGTGAAGCCCTTCTTTAACTGGCAAGTCATCCCAGTTAAATATCGGATAGTTTGGCGCCATACCGTTTAAACGGTTGATGCCAGAACCCGTTGCTTCTAAGCCCGATACAATGCTTGGAACTGGCTTGTTTGCTTTGATATTTTCATGCAGCCGAGTGGTGAGGTCCGCGCCCATTTCACACAAATGTGTAGGCTGCCATGTTAGCGCTTTATCGAATGACTCAGACCAGTCAGCGTCGCTCATATCTCGCCACGCATGCGCTGTTGCGCCTTTATCAACTAGGTAAGACACCACGTCATCTTGTACCGTAGTAGGGTTGCATGTAGTTAAAAAGATATTGCAGCCACGTGAAAGCAGCCCCTCTACCAAAGGTGCCATTTTTAAATCTAAATGCATGTTGCAAGCTAGCTTAACATTAGACAGGTCAGGAAGTGATGCAATGGCTTTGCGAGTGCGTGGCATATGCAGGCTGGCCCACGCCAACTCTGCTTGAAAATCTTGGTACATGAAAAGAATACTCTGAAGAAACGAAAACAGAATAATACGTGAGAAACGTGGATTTACAAATTAGGGGGCGATTTCAGCCTCATTCCACAACACCACCCTATTTCTTCCCCTAGACTTGGCTAAATAGAGTGCTTGGTCGGCCTCTTTAATGAGCACCGTAACGTCTGCATCACCTGGAGAGGAGCCCGCTACGCCAATACTCACCGTGATCCTAACCAGCTTATTGATATCATGCATTGATAAATGAACACGTAAGTTTTCGGCAATTTGTTTGGCGTATTCGGTACGAGTGTAGGGCAAAAATACCAAAAACTCTTCGCCTCCCCAGCGAAAGGTAATATCTGAGCCACGCACTTGCCCCTTTATCTCTTCTGCCACCTTTTGGAGCACCTTGTCTCCCACGTCGTGCCCGAAGGTATCGTTAACTGTCTTGAACCAGTCTAAGTCGATAAGCATTGCCGACATAAATTTATTGCTACGCTTTCCCAGTTCCCAAATTGGATAAACGAGGTCTTCAAATGCACGGCGATTATAGAGTAACGTCAAAGGATCTAGTCGCGCATCCCGCTCTGCATTTTTTCGAGCTTCTTGTACTTGCTTGTAATTGAATGCTAACGAAATAGATAACAGTGACATTTCCAGTACCATGCCTATCTCAATGCCTCTAAACGCCCATTTCGAGTAGGGAATGAGACCCCATGTCGCTAGGCTTGAAACAGTCGCCCCCCCCGTTCCACACAAAATAGCGGGCAAGAAAAACTTAGCTAACGCATCACCATTTCTATAGGCAAAAATGCCGATACACAGCATCCAAAACGCTATCGTTGTCAATACAACAAGCTGCGACATCACGGCAAATGAGCGACTGCCAACGGCGATAATCATCACGGCTAACATGAGCAGAACCCCGTAGATATACTTTCTAACACGATAGAGCTTCGGTAAGTAAAGCTGGGTATCTAAAAATTCGATGGTGAACCTTACCGCACTAAATAGATAGAAAAACATCAGTGTGGGCATTAGCCATTGCTGAAGGAACACAGATTCTGACCATAACAACCAAAAGCCATGACCTGTGTATGTGAAATTAAATACCAAAAACGACAGTAGATATAATGAATAAAGCAGGTATCTGCGCTCTTTTAGGTAGGAATATAGAACCAGGTTATAAACGAGTAAAATAATAAGTGAACCGTATAACGCGCCATAAAAATAGGCATTTTCGGTAGATTGGCTTTGTGCATCCCTTAGTGTCCCCATGTAAATAGGAATTGTCATGGGGTCTTCAGACGCAAACCGGAACACAACTAAAGTTTCTGGCGTTGTGATACGGAAAAACGCAGAGGGCATTCTAGTGTTTTCAGCGCGGCTGCTATGGACGTTGTCATCACCAAGACTTATGTGACGCTTTCTTTGACCACCTTCAAAAAAGTACACGTCAATCTGGTCAAGCCATGCATTATCAATTTTGATTTTTAGGGGTATAAATGCACTATCTGGTGCATTTTCTACTTCATTATTTGAAATGTTAAGTTCATAGGCATAGGGCTCGACAGGGAGTACACCCCATATTGTTTTATCAGTAAAACCCCAGCTTACTTTGCCGCTACCGTTAGCGCTCAGTGTGTTTTGTTGATATTTATCGACGATATCCTCTGCAGTAAGGATATTCCCGTCTTCCTCAAAAATTTGTAAATACTTGTTAACCAGCAACATTGTTGGTGCAGGCGCTGTATTTTTAGAGACTCCGAAAGCGGGCCCGATCGACAAGCTAACGAGGAGAATTAAACTGAAGAAGAAAAGAAAACCATTCATATTTCTATTCTTTATTCTCTTTTATTTGTTCTAAAAATTTAAATGCGGGCCGTCCCTCAATCTCAAAACAACAAACGCCAGCCAGCAAAATATTAAGTTACGCTTATTTAAATGGTTTGTGAATAGATTTAAGTCACTAATGGCCGCATCTAATCCTTTTTCTTATAGCAGCTTAGAATTTGTCTTATGCGCACATAAAAAACCTTGGCATACTATGCCATAAGCACTTACAGTCAGCTCAGCTTCGCTCGCTCTTCTTGATAGATATAAAGGTCTCTTTCTTTTTATGCTTAGCTTTATCACCAGCACGCTCATTCCCGTTCTTATTCTTTTATTAATGGGGTGGCTATTTTTCCGAATTAAGTGGCTTAATGAGGGCTTTATTGAAGCAGGCTCAAAACTGGTGTTTAACGTGGCACTCCCTGCCTTGTTATTTTTATCGATAGCGCGAGCAGACTTTTCAAAAGCCGCTAACCCCACCCTTGTCATGGTAGGAATTACAGGAACCCTTGCGGTATTCCTCGCCTTAATGATTTGCGCTCACTTTACCGTTCAGCCATATAAAGCTAGAGGAGTGGTAGTTCAAGGCGGCTTTAGAGCCAACATGGGCATTATCGGCTTAGCTTACTGTGCCAATACCTACGGGCAAGAAGGGCTTGCTGTAGCCTCGGTCTATATGGGCTGTATCACCATATTATTTAACGTGCTGTCTGTATTTGTTCTTAACTTTTACCAAGGAACGTCACGCTCATTAATGGGCCAAGTTACCGGCATGGCAAAAAACCCGTTGATCTTATCGATTGCCGCAGCACTGCCCTTTTCATACTTCGAATGGCAACTTCCAGATACCGTGGTGAAAACAGGGGAGTATTTCGCTCAACTTACCTTGCCACTTGCACTTATATGCACCGGAGCGTCCTTACAGTTCCGCTCTTTCTCCAGTGACTGGTTTAATATCGTGCTTAGCACAACCAGCAAATGTGTGGTTTACCCCTTTGTATTGGTTGCCCTTGCCTATGCTTTTGGTTTTAAAGGGATGGAGCTTGGCATTGTTCTTTTATTAGCCATCTCACCAACCGCTGCAGCAAGCTATGTCATGGTGAGGAATTTAGGTGGTGATTACCGCTTAGCGGCAAGTATTATCGCAGTCAGCACATTGGCGTCTTTACCGATTACCGCCCTCGCCTTTGGGGTACTGAGAAAATTACAGTTGGTTTAAAGAAGACACATCTTCGCTAGAGGTACTGCTGAGTAATGTAAAGTTAAAAGGTTAACAGACAGAAGCGGTGGACCCGTTTCCTCATAGCTTAGAAACGAAAAGCGCCGGGCAACTCGACGTTAACCCGGCGAACAAGGTGTAGCAGTCACCTTAATCAGCTTCTATCTCACCCTCTTCAATGGCTACAACGCGACGTGCTCCGCGTAATTCGTTAAAAACGACTTCTGGCTGTTTGTAACCAAGGCACTTTCTTGGTCTTAAGTTCAGAACACATTGCCTTGTGTACCTAGCCCAATCACCACATTAACCGGTTTGCCTGAAAAGCCTATGAAGTCGACAAAGTCACTCGACTCAAAAACATATCCGAGTAGTTGCTGAAGCTGATAGACCGGGGTTACCTTGATGTCAGTGTGCATTTCCACCACGCGTGTAGCGTTGGGAAATATTTTGTAAATGTCTTCTGGAATGTCTGTCGCGTCAGATTGCGCCAACACCTTGGTGCTGAGCAACAGCAAGAAAATGATTGAGGAAAATGCGATGCGCATAAAAGTAACGGGCGGCGGTAAGCGCCGCCCTCAGGTTTACTTAGAAGAAACCAAGTGGGTTAATGTCGTAGCTTACCAATAGATTTTTTGTCTGCTGGTAGTGATCTAGCATCATCTTGTGAGTCTCGCGGCCAATGCCCGATTTCTTGTATCCGCCAAACGCAGCGTGCGCTGGATATAAGTGATAACAGTTCGTCCATACGCGACCTGCTTCAATCGCTCGACCCACGCGGAATGCTACATTCGCGTCTCGGCTCCATACACCAGCGCCTAGCCCGAAGCTTGTATTATTGGCAATCTCAATCGCCTCTTCTTCGGTTTTGAAGGTTTGAACCGTAATAACAGGGCCAAAAATCTCTTCTTGGAACACACGCATGTGGTTTTCACCCTTCAAGATAGTCGGCTGAATGTAATAGCCTCCATCGAAGTCAGGTAGCTGCTCTTTTTCACCACCAGTGACGACCTGAGCACCTTCTGACTTACCGATATCGATGTACTTGAGGAGCTTTTCGAACTGCTCGTTAGATGCCTGTGCGCCTACCATGGTGTCTGTATCTAGTGGGTTGCCGCGTTTGATCTTCTGAATTTTTTCCAACACTTTTTCCATGAAGGCATCGTAAATGTCTTCTTGGATGATCGCACGTGAGGGACATGTACATACTTCACCTTGATTGAAGTAACCAAGCACTAAACCTTCGGCACACTTATCAATAAACTCTGGCTCGTGATCCATAATGTCTGCGAAGAATAAGTTTGGCGACTTACCGCCAAGTTCTACCGTTGATGGGATCAGGTTTTCAGCCGCACAGCGAAGGATATGTCCGCCAACTGGGGTAGAACCGGTGAACGCGATTTTTGCAGTTCGAGTGCTTGTTGCATGAGCCTGTCCGGCTTCTGCCCCGAACCCGTTAACGATGTTTAGTACACCCGGTGGTAGTAGGTCTTGGATTAGCTCAGCGAACAATAAGATTGATACTGGCGTTTGTTCTGCAGGCTTCAGCACCACTACGTTACCGGTAACAAGTGCTGGCGCCAGTTTCCATGCCGCCATAAGTAGCGGGAAGTTCCAAGGGATGATTTGCCCAACTACGCCATAAGGTTCGTGGAAGTGATACGCCACCGTGTTTTTATCAATTTCACCAATTGTACCTTCTTGGCTGCGAATACAACCAGCGTAGTAGCGAAAGTGGTCAGCACAAAGCGGGATGTCTGCATTAAGCGTTTCACGAACGGCTTTTCCGTTATCCCATGTTTCTGCAACAGCAAGTAGCTCTAGGTTTTCTTCAATGCGGTCAGCAATTTTAAGAAGAATATTAGAGCGTTCCGCAACTGACGTATCTGCTCAGCCTTTTATTACAGGTTTATGCTATACAGCATGCGCTCAAAAGCACATCCTGCAATAGGGGCGAATTCATCCTACCAAGGTAGGATAAAGTCAACGCCGTTTCACGACTGGACGGGTACTGGCTAAGTGTTAGTAAATGTCGTCGATTTAAAGGTGCGTGATGCTATCTGGCGGACTTCATAGGCTACAACAGCGCCCCTCTTTCGCTCGGGCTGCTTCGTAAACTAACTTAAACATGTTCTAGGGGCGAGAACATAGTTTTCTTAAGAGAACAGGTAAGGTAAAGGCCCCACGTAATGTTATAGCTACGATGGGTTAATCGATAAATCGAGACTGATACCGCTCGACATTTTCTTGGAGCCATTGCGTGAACACTTGGAAGCGAGCTTGAGAGTGGGTTTCTTTATGCGTCGCCAACCAAAACGTGCGTTTAATGTGGATCTCATTTTCAATAAGGCGAACTAAGCCAGGTTGTTTTTCAGCCATAAATTTAGGCAAGATACCTACCCCTGCGCCATTGACAAGCATTTGATACTGCGCATTTATACTGGTGCTGCGAAGGGCGCTTAACTGTGACAGTGCGGTTTCTTCAATGAACTTTAACTGCGGAGCGTATACCAAATCCGGCACATAGCTCACTAAATTGAATGCAGTGAGATCGTGCAGTGTTTCTGGTTTATTCTCGTTAATAAGAGACCGATGGGTGTAAAGATAAAGGTTATAGTCCGTCAGTTTCTGTGTAACCAGTAGGCCTCTACTGGGCTTTTCTAGCAAGATAGCCATATCGGCTTCTCGTTTATTCAGATTTAAAAAGCCACTAGTTGCAACTAACTCAATACTTATTCCCGGATACTGCTTTTTAAAATTGGGAAGCAATGGCGCCAAAAACCAGCTGCCGAAACCTTCCGAAACACTCACCCTTATCGTACCTGCCAAATGAGAACGTTCATCACCTAGTTCATTTTGGGCCTCTAGAAAGTAATGCTCTGCCTTTTCAATATACGTAACTAGCTCACTGCCATGAGTGGTAAGCACGTATCCCTTTTTTGTTAGCTCGAACAATTTACAATTTAATGAGTCTTCCAGTTTTTTTACACGACGAATTAACGTCGTAGGGTCTACCTTTAAACCTTTAGCTGCAATAACTACACGACCATTTCTTGCTAAACCAAGAAATAAACGCATGTCGTCCCAATTCACTTAAATACCTGTATTTTTACAGCACCATACTGCAAGTATATGTATTGCCTTTGCAAACGCAAGGTTTCAATATTGTTAAAAATTACAGGAGCTATGTCATGAGAAAGATTGTTCACTTTATTGCAGGTAAAGATTTTGAGGATAGCAGCGAAAATACCGCGTCGGTATTTGCGCCTAACACCGGCGAAGTGCAGGCTGAAGTAAGCTTAGCTAACACTTCAACTTTAGCCTATGCGATTGAAACAGCCCAAGCTGCACAGGTTGAGTGGGCAGCGACAAACCCTCAACGACGCGCTCGTGTTATGTTCAAGTTTAAAGAGCTAGTTGAAGCAAACCGCGACCGCCTAGCCGCGCTGCTATCTAGCGAGCACGGAAAAGTGTTGGTTGATGCACAGGGCGACATTCAGCGTGGTCTTGAAGTTATCGAGTTTGCCTGCGGCATTCCTCATGCGCAAAAAGGTGAGTATACCGAAGGCGCAGGCCCAGGTATCGATGTATATTCTATGCGCCAAGCACTCGGTGTAGTGGCAGGTATTACGCCATTTAACTTCCCGGCCATGATCCCTATGTGGATGTTCGGTGTGGCAATTGCCTGTGGTAACGCGTTTATTCTGAAACCATCGGAGCGCGATCCGTCGGTACCGGTTGAATTGGCAAAGCTTATGATTGAAGCGGGCCTTCCTGCTGGCGTACTTAACGTTGTACACGGCAACAAAGAAGTGGTTGATGGTATTTTGGATCACCAAACTATCAAGGCGGTGAGCTTTGTAGGTTCTTCTGATATAGCCAACTATGTATATGAGCGCGGCGCGCGTGCTGGTAAGCGCGTTCAAGCCATGGGTGGCGCGAAAAACCACGGCATCGTGATGCCTGATGCAGATTTAGACCAGGTGGTAACCGACCTAGTAGGTGCTGCGTATGGCAGTGCCGGTGAACGCTGTATGGCTCTACCGGTTGTCGTTCCGGTGGGCGATGAAACCGCTGAAAAATTGAAAACCAAACTTATACCGGCTATCAAAGACATTATGGTAAGCCATAGTGAAGACCCTAATGCCCATTACGGCCCTGTGGTTACCTCGGCTCACAAAGAGCGCGTTGAAGGCTATATCGACCTTTGCATAGAAGAAGGTGCTGAGCTTGTTTACGACGGTAGAACCAACCAAATTCCGAGCGACAGCCAGGGTTTCTTTATCGGCCCAACGTTCTTCGACCACGTGACCAAAGATATGCGCTCATACCAAGAGGAGATTTTTGGTCCAGTGCTTCAAATGGTGCGCGCGAAAGATTTCAACGAAGCGGTTAACTTAGCAAGCGACCACCAATACGGTAATGGCGTTGCTATGTACACCCGTAACGGCCATGCGGCGCGCGAATTTGCGCAACGTGTAAACGTGGGCATGGTAGGGATTAATGTGCCTATTCCTGTGCCAGTTGCTTACCACACCTTTGGGGGCTGGAAGCGCTCTGCATTTGGTGATACCAACCAGCACGGTATGGAAGGGGTGAAATTCTGGACCAAGGTTAAAACAATTACTCAGCGCTGGCCTGATGGTTCAGATACCAACGACAATGCTTTTGTTATTCCAACCATGGGCTAAGCGAGGAGATTATTATGACCACTGTTGCATTTATCGGCCTGGGTAATATGGGCTCAGGAATGGCAGATAACCTGGTTAAGAACGATTACAACGTATTGGCTTTTGACTTAAGCGCAACGGCGCTAGCAAAAGCCGAAGAAGCTGGCTGCACTGTGGCGCAAAGTACTGAGCAAGCTGCCGCTGAAGCTGACATCGTTATTACTATGCTGCCAGCGGGCAAGCACGTGCAGGATATCTATTCAAATCAGATCCTGACTTCTGTACGCGAAGGCACCTTGCTTATTGACTGCTCTACTATTGACGTTGAAACAGCGAAAAATGTATCAGAACTGGCTGAGAAAAAAGGCCTTAAAATGCTCGATGCACCAGTCTCTGGTGGTGTTGCAGCTGCTGCGGGCGGCACACTTACCTTTATGGTGGGTGGCGACGCTGACGCGTTTGAAAAGGCCCAAGGCGTACTTGGCGCTATGGGCAAAAAAATTGTTCATGCGGGCGGTCATGGTGCTGGGCAAGCCGCAAAAATCTGCAATAACATGCTGCTCGGGGCAACCATGATAGCCACCTGCGAAAGCTTCCAGCTGGCCCAAAAACTTGGCTTGGATGCGCAAGTGTTCTTTGATATAGCGTCGAATGCGTCAGGCCAGACATGGTCAATGACCACTTACTGTCCTGTGAAAGGTGTAGGGCCTCAAAGCCCAGCTGATAACGATTTTGCAGGCGGTTTCGCCTCTGCGCTTATGCTCAAAGACTTAGGTCTTGCGATGCAGGGCGCGAAAGGCGTGAATGCGAAAGTACCTATGGGTGAACTTGCTGCAAAATGGTTTGAAATGCATTGTGAAGATGGTCATGCCGGGATGGACTTTTCTTCGATTATTAATCGACTGGCATAAGATAAACACCCACCATTTCTCCAAAGGCCACTTTCCCTCAGAAGAGGTGGCCCGTTTACTGAGCGAGTAAAATTTTTTACTCGCTCTTTTTTTATCTTTTCCCTACCTATCTCGCTTGTTTTTGCGCTGTTATTACCTCGCTAGCTCCCTTACCAAGCGGAATTGTTCCTTTGTTATTTGGTGTTCCCTTTTCATCATCCAGAAGCCATTTTTCGGTGGCTTATTCGTTCTCACTCACATGGTTAAAACAAGCCAATTCGGCGTTCGGTCTACATCTTGCAGTCTCGTATTTAGCCTAAGAAATTTACACTGCATTAAAGGGCTAAATTTTATACACCCTTATGCAAAGCGATACTTTTATAACCGTGAAAATATTATACGTTTTAATGACTTACTTAATTCACTTAGCAATTTCACTAAACACATTGGTTCTCTATATCGCTCACTTAGAGCGCGCTTTGAGAAGCAGAGTGTCGCTAATTTCTAACGTTCAATTTCCTAAATTCAGTAAGTAAAAATAAAAGGAACACACTATGAAAAAGCGTATTGTTGCCGCTTCGACGGCAATTGTAGCTATTGGTTGTATTTTCGCCTTTATCGATACAACCCCCTCGGGCAAAAAAGAGGTAGCAGCGGCGAATGCTGAGGCAAAATCTGTTGGTAAAGAAGGCACTGTTGAAAGGCAACGAAACGGCAAAGTGTTATCGACGGGTGTCGATAACTTCAAACCAAAAAATGAAGCCGAGCTAAAAGCTCAGGCTACAACTACTAAAAGCGGTAAATCAGAGAAAGACACCATCGTCTGGACAACATCAGAAGATGGCAAAAAGGTACTTGAAGCAGAAGGCTATATTCCCGCTGACGTAACCGATGAAGCTTACATCGAGCTTGATCGTGAAGAATTAATGACGGTAGAAGTTGGCGAGTATCTCGATTTATACATCCCACAGTTCGGTGGCAGTTACACCGGTGAAGTTGACCACGTTGTCACTCATCCAAACGGCGATCGTACCGTAGAGGCCCATATCCCAGGTGCGGGCTCTCTCTACGCCGCCGTTATAACGCTTGGCGAAAATGCCACCTACGGAAACTTAGCCACGCCTCGCGACGTGTTTGTGCTTGAAGGCAATGATAAATACGCGTGGATCGCACCGAAGTCTTCAATGATGCAAAACCACATCGAACGTGAACCTGACAGCGAACGCCCGCTTAGCGACGACAACGCTGAAGAAGTCTTCGATCTCGGCCAAAACTAATCCCCTAGTGCCTGTTGAGCTTCACAGGAAATTCAACAAGCTCAAATAAAACAACAAGAAGGAAATAAAAATGAAACACACATTTAAGTGTTTAACGGCAATGGCAGTTTCACTGCTTTGTGCAACATCAGTAACAGCAGCCACCATCGATGTAATGGTGCTTTACACCCAACCTGCTGCAAACAATGTGTCTAATATCGACACTAAAATTAACCAATACATCTCACACGCCAACCGTGTTTATCAAAACAATGCGGTAGATCTACAGTTGCGTTTAGTGGGCGCTCAGTCTTCTGCTGCTACATCTAGCGACCTTCAACCTACCGAAAGTGCGCTAGACTTGTTAACTGATAGCAGTGGTGTTCAAAACGCACGATCTTCAAACGGCGCAGACATGGTTGTGCTTTTAGGTAATCGTGAAAACATTTATGAAGGCGGTCAGCTAGTGGGTTACGTGTGCGGCATTGGCTGGGTAGGTCAAGGCAACAACGGTACACTGTACTCTAGCTCGCAAAGCCGCATGTACAGCATCAGCGCCGTTGATTGCGGTCTGTCTACATTTGTTCATGAACTCGGTCACAACATGGGCTTAGGCCACTCTGTTCGCCAAGGTTCAGTAGGCGGTGTATATAATGATGGTATCGGTCACGGCGTTGATAATAACTTCTCAACTATCATGGCCTATCCCCAAGCGTTCGGTAGTGCTACCCAGCTAGACTATTTCTCTGACCCTTATTGGTCAGGCTGTAATGGCCAAGCCTGTGGCGTTGAAAACGAATCTAATGCTTACCGCGCAGTAAATGCGGTTATTAACCAAATTGCTAACTACTTCTAAGTAAGTAATTAATTAGGGGATAAATAAGGGAAAGCAGCCTTGCTTTCCCTTCAACCCTCGCCTCTTAAACTCTTCGGATTGTTTACTCTTTAGGCTGCGTCAACATGTCATCATACGCATCCATTTCCCAAGGCAGTTCGCCTGGGCTGGTATCGAGGAAGTGCAGATAACTTTCGAATTGATCTAAGATGTCCTTAGTAATACTCTCTTTGTCATATCCGTAAATATCGTAAGCTTGCCCTCCGCGGCGAAGGAACACTTCAGCGCGAAAGTATTTCTCCGACTCGTCTTCTTCTGAACGTAATTCTGCGTAACTAAAGCCAGGTACAAGGTACTCGGTCATGCGAATATCGTAGATAAAGTCCATATGATCATGACGCTCTACGGTAAAGGTGGCCCTTCCCGTTTCCTCATCTAGCTTAACGAACGCTTCCCACTCTCGTGCTTTCAGTGCAGCCTGCACGTCCTTCATCGCTGTGATCACTACTTTATCGATAAACTCGTGCACCTCGCTGCGACTCGGATAATCGACCATTGCAGCAAGTCGTCCTTTTAGGCTAGTCGAGCGACTATGGTTTCTATTTAGCGTGTTCGCTGTCAAACTATTATTTCGATATCCCTCAATAACAAGTGCGCGCCACAGACCCACTGCAGACGCTAGCATAATGAAGGCGAAAGGTAAGGCACTGGCGATGGTCATGGTTTGAAGGGCATTGAGTCCGCCCGCGATTAGAAGTACCGCGGCAACCGTGCCTTCTAAACACGCCCAAAATATGCGCTGCCAAACCGGGCTTTCTTCTTTACCACCAGAAGCAAGAGAATCGATAACCAGCGATCCTGAGTCTGATGAGGTCACAAAGAACGTAATGATCAGTAACACAGTCAAGCCTGACATGATTGATGCGCCCGGTAGAAGGTCGTAAAGCTTAAATAAAGCAACGGCTTCGTTTTCCTGAACATCACTAATAAGCGTTGTCACCCCTTGGTTCATGATAGCGTTAAGCGCTGTGTCGCCGAAGACTGAAAACCAAAGGAAAGTAAACATAGTTGGTACAAGCATCACGCCAAATACGAATTGCCTGATGGTTCTACCCCGACTTATTTTGGCGATAAACATACCTACAAACGGCGCCCACGCAATGGTCCACCCAAAGATAAACAGGGTCCAGTTTCCAATCCAATCACTACGACTGTACGCCTGAAGATTAAAAGTACGTTCAATAATGCCGTTGAGATAACTCCCCGTGTTTTGCAGAAAAGTTTCCAAGATATGAACCGTTTCTCCGAAGATAAAGACTGTGCTCATAAGCGATACAGCCAGCACCATATTGAGAATTGACAGCCTCTTAATGCCTTTATCCATGCCCGCAATAACCGATATAGTTGCAGCGATAGTCACAATAGCAATAGTGCCTACTTGCACCATAATGTCGATAGGAATGTCGCCGGAAAGGTAGTTAAGCCCCGCGTTAATTTGCGTTACAGAAAGACCAAGCGTAGTAGCAATACCAAACAAAGTGCCCAGAATAGCGAATACATCTACAGCATGACCGATGGGGCCATATATTTTGTCGCCTATAAGCGGATACAATGCAGAGCGAATTGATAACGGTAAGCCGTGACGAAAGGCAAAGTAAGCGAGCACCAAGCCCACCAACCCGTAGATAGCCCATATATGAAAACCCCAATGGAAAAATGCGATTTGCATGGCTTGCTTCGCTGCATCTACGGTTTCAGCGGCCCCTGCAGGCGGCGATGAATAGTGGAGCACGGGTTCAGCCACACCGAAATAGAGCAGTGCCACACCGTATCCTGCCGAAAATAACATGGAAAACCATTCGGGAAAGCTATATTGAGGCTCTGCATGATCGGGCCCCAACTTTATGTTTCCCCAGCTAGATGATGCTACCGATACAATGAATACCAAAAAGATAGCGACCGACAACATGTAAAACCAACCAAAGGTTTCTGTAATCCATGCCAATGTACTATCGAAGGCCTCGCCGGCAAGTTCGGGGTTGCTGATGGTTCCGATCACCAGAAGCAAAATAATGACGACGGCGGGGAGAAATACAGGAAGAAGAATGGTGGAGTTGTTTACTTGGCCTTTCATAGCAAATCCCTTTTCACTGACAGGTAAGTTGAAACCCTGTGTAATGCGAACAAACTTTATATTTTCTACTTGTGAAGGTTTGAATCGGTTCAAGCTTGGTGTAAGCGTATGAAGTCGGAATGTTCAAATTCCGACTGCGCTAACTAAACAATTTCTCCATATAGCGAGCGTTCGTAGTGTTTTATTTATCTATCTATCTTCCAGCGACATTTGAACGTTCTCAAATAACATACTGTTTGCTTGTCTAGGCGTATACACTAATTCTGTAATAATTAGTAATTAACATAGTCTCCTTTCCAAAATACACCGCTTTTCGAAAGATATTTGTTTGGGATTAATGTGAATACGTTATCTAAAGTACACGCTGTTGGTTTTGTTGGTGAACAAGAAAATGAAATAGCCTCCCCTCGCAAAGGATTGCCAAAGGCGAAAGTGCCCGCTAAAAAGTCAGATTTTTCTTCGTTTTATCATATGCATTGGGAGGGATTATGCGCTTTCTTGAGAAAAACTTTTGGTTCAGGTCCTCCAGACCCTGAGGATGTAGCGCAAGACGCGTTTTACCAGCTGGCAAAGATGAAATCTCGCGAGCATATTGAAAACCCTAAGGCGTTTCTATACAAGGTTTCAATTAACCTGACACTGCGTTCTTTGAAATCAGATAGATGGATTGCGAACGTTGTACCCGGTAACGAAGAGTCGTTTGAATCAGAGTTACTGTCACTATCTGAGCCCGATAAAATTTTGCATTCACAGCAAGCTTTGCAGCAACTAGGGGCTTTGTTTTGCACTTTGTCGGAAAAGCAAAAATACATCGTAAGTGCAAGCCGACTTGAAGGCAAAACCTATCAACAGATTTCTGACGATACTGGATGGAGTATAGCCGATGTATGTCGGCAACTTAACAGTGCACTGGTTATCCTCGCAAGCTCAGTAGATACAAATGATTGATTGTACCTTAGCGAAAAACTAACAAAGAGATAGAACGTGAAACAGAATTCAAACGTCACCCATCTTAATGCTGAAAAGTCTATCAATGAACAAGCCATTCATTGGTTTACTTTAATGAACGATGAAGACTTAGCACATCAGTATCAGGAAGCATTTACCAAGTGGTACACCCATTCCCTACGTCATCGCAACGCGTTTAAAGCTATTGCTAAAATGTGGGATAAAACAGGTTTTACTGATGACATTATTGCATATGAGACCGAAAGAAATTCGACACTAGAAACAGGCAAATCAACCCAACTCAAATATAAAGAGCTGTACAAGAAAGTTGGTGCGCTCGTAGCGTTCGCTGCGACCTTAGTTATTACAGTTATTACTCTGCTAAATAAACAGGACCAATCATTTTCTCAACCCAGTCAAGTCTTTGCTTACTCTACGACAACAGCACAGATAAAGAGTATTACGTTGCCTGATGGCAGCAAACTCACCCTTGGTCCTACAAGTAGTGTTTCGTATACGGAGCTAGATACGACCCGTTCTATTGAATTGAGTCAAGGAAGAGCATTTTTTGATGTTGTCTCGATGACCAATAAACCTTTCATAGTAAATAGTGGTGTTAATACTGTAGAAGTGACAGGCACTGAATTTGAAGTAGATGTAAATAACTTCAAAAAAACCACTCGGGTAAGTGTTGTGGAGGGCAGTGTTAAAGTCTCAGGTAAAGGCGAAGCACCTGTGTTCCTATCTCAAGGAGAACGAGTTTCTGCACCGCTAGCTGGGGGACCGATGACGGGCATAACGACTTTCTCAGGTAAAGAAACACTCGCTTGGATGGACAATAAACTTATTTTTAATAATACCCCTATTACAGAGTTCTTGTATCGAATACAACCTTATGTAGAGCAAACCCTTTCTCTTGAAGGTTTTAGTTCTGATGCTGTTACGATAAACACGATAGTTACCCCTTCCAATGTTCACACATTGCTCGATTCTTTGCCTGCGGCTTATCCACTGGAAATGGTAAGAACAAGTAGCACAATTACATTCATCTATTCTGAAAATTAGCAGTTAGCGGTACTTTTTTAATGCAAAAGTGCCGCAAACAATTTAGTTACATTCATGAAGGTTTTATGAAACCTGACATAGTTTTGAAAAAGATTTCCTCTCTTTGCCTCTTTGTTTACGACAGTCGACTGCAACACACTTAATTTTAACTCAATCGGCAGTAGACCACTGACCGTACCGGAGAATGTAAAATGACATCGTCGCGTTGTGTAAAGAAACACTTGTTAGCTTTTTCCATTTGTACAGCTTTGTCACTAAATACCGCTGCAATTGCGGCTGCCCAAGAAAGCATAAGCGTTGAACTTGAGCCAGCTCCTTTGGCATCAGCATTAAACCAACTTTCATTCAAGTCGGGCAGTGTGATCATCGCACCTGGGCGACTGGTCAATAATATTAAAGCTCCTGCGCTAAATGGGAACTATGAAATAGATGAAGCGCTTGAAAAATTGCTTTTCAATTCTGGGTTAGAGGCCGTCAAGCAAACGAATGGGGCGTTTGTAATAAAGAAACGTGGGCCCCAGATGCCTCTTACCCCAAAGGACACTGCTGTCAATGGAGCACCTATCGACGAAATAGTAGTTTCAGCTACAAAACGTGACACCAAACTAATGGATGTATCGGCGGCTGTTTCTGTCTTGAATACACAGCAGATTCAAGATGCGGGGGTCACTGATTTCAAAGGATTGGTAGACGCACTGCCGGGCATATCAATTAACTCTGCATTTGGCGGAGCCAACAATAGTTTCATTACAATTCGTGGTATTGGTGGGGCTGATGACTACAAACCAAATGGCAACCCCTCTGTCGCATTACATGTTGATGGTATTTACCAAACGTCTAATGCTTATCTTGGCATGCCTTTGTTCGACTTAGAGCGAATTGAAGTCCTCAAGGGCCCTCAAGGAACACTTTACGGACGTAATACAACAGCAGGAGTCATTAACGCCATCACAAAGCGTCCCACAGACGAATTCGAAGGCTATGCCAGCGTAGAGTACGGAAGTTACGAGTATACGCAGGGTGAAGCTGCATTTGGCGGAAGCGTTTCTGATAATTTAAAGGTACGTATCGCTACGAAATTTGAACAAGGTGGTGGTTACATGAACGGCAAGGGCGCGGGCCTGTTCGCTGGTTATGTGCCAGAGGGGCTTGAGGGGGTAATTCCGGCCGTAACCGATCCGGGAGAGCGAGACGGGTTTGGTGATAAAGACCTATTTGCCTTTCGTGCAACCGGGGTTTATACCTTCGAGGCCAACACTGACTTAACTTTGCGCTACTTTATGAGCTCTGATAATGGCGACACACTTCAATACGATCGTATCGCTTTGGAAAATGAGACAGGCTCTGGTATAAGCAGAAATGCAGGCGAAAACGACGACCCATATGCGTTTTACGCGGATGAGTACTATAGACACACTATAGATATCGAAGGTGTAAACGGAGAATTAGCTCATCAAATAGACACTGATTTGAACGTAGACGTGCTATTTGGCTACCAAGAAAGTGAGCGTAATATGGGGGGAAATGGTGACGGAACCTCATTTCCTCGCTTCAAATATGCATTTGATGAAACACTTGACCAGTCCTCTTTAGAAATTCGCTTCAGTGATAGTCAAGGAGGAGACATTGATTGGATCGCAGGTGTCTTCTATGTCAGCGACTCGGTGGACTTCGTAAGCGATTGGACAAGCTTCGCAGTTCGCTCCCAGTACACCTCTCCGTATAGTCAGACTCGAAACAGCTTTGCTACGTTTGCCAACGTTGATTGGTTTGTAAACAACGACCTGAAATTATCTGCGGGCGTTCGTTATACTCAAGATACTGCTAAGTTTTCAGGCTACAACCAAGACTTAGACCCTTGGGGAACTTCTGTATATGAGGAAGTATTCAACTCCCCTGGCCTGTTTTCTTGGGACAGAGATTTTGACGACAATAATGTCTCAGGTAAGCTAACCGCCCAATACTACCTTTCTGATAACCTGAATATTTTTGCCTCTATCGGCAACGGATACAGAGCAGGGGGTTTTGATGGTACATCAATATTCTCTTTAGAAGAGACTGAGCCATTTGACTCTGAAACCGTAGATTCATTTGAACTGGGGTTGCGTTATACCGACGAGAGCTTGAGTGCTAGCGTCGACTTATTTGCTTACGATTTTGAAGAAATGCAAGCAACTACTCGACTTTCAAATGACACCAATGGACGAACAAATGTTGGAGCGGCTGAAGTTCGTGGTGCAGAAGCTTCCTTCAACGCCCAGCTGTTTAACAATAGCAACCAACAATTAACGTTCAATTCATCTGTCACCTTCCTCGATACAGAAATTACGGAGTTTTCATCTAACCGTGTCGATGATGTGCAAAATACAGTTGGAGACCCGTTGCCTGGCTCACCCGAACTTTCATATTCAATCTCGCTCAATCATAGCATTTTCGTTGCAACTAACCGGTTACTCTCTACTCGTCTGACTTATACCTACCACGACGAAGAAACTAACCGATTGAATGCAGGTGCTGGCAATACGGTGCCTGATTACCGCTTGCTTAATATCAATATGGACCTTGAGTTGGGTAACGGGTTTACCGCATTTGCATATGGTCGAAACATTACTGATGAAGAATATTTTCTAGAACTCAATGCAGGTGCTCGTCTCGTTGGTGCTCCAGCAACATACGGCGTAGGCGTTCGCACTACCTTCTAGTCTAATGCAGGCATCTGCAGGTTGCAGATGTCTGCCCACAAGAGGCATTGATATGAAGCATCTCGTGCTTATACTATTACTTAGTTGCATACCTACTATAGCACTTGCTAGCACACCAATTTGGCAGCAAGCAAGCGAATACCCTGACAGGGTTATACTTAATCCTACCCAACTTCCTAGTGAAAGCTTTTCTGTTAATTGGCGCACGTCGGAAGAAGTTGAAATTACGGTTGCCCAAATTGCACCTGTTACATCAGCCGCCAGATTCGATTTGGGTGCAAAAACCTACAAAGCAAAAACACAGCGCGCTGAATTGCGCAGAGGTAACTCAATACCTTCTAACGTTCATGAGCAATCGAGAGACAATGTTAATCAAGAGAGAGCTCAATATCACTACAACACGCACCTCGCCGACGTTGCATATCACGAAGTTACATTTAAAAACTTAAAACCAAATACGCGTTACGCGTATAGAGTACGAGGAGACTTAGGTAAATGGTCTGAATGGTATATGACGAAAACGACCGGTCTCCCCTCCTCTTCAACTACACGATTTCTGTACTTTTCAGACGCACAAAATGGCATGCGCGAACAATTTCCAGCACTCTTGAGAAAGGGCTTTAAGGTGATGCCCGATGCAGACTTTGCTCTTTATACTGGCGACCTTGTAGACCATGGAGCTAGGGACTTAGAATGGGCGCAGTGGTTTTCTGCAGGGCAGTTCATACACGCAGAAATTCCAGTAGTCCCCGTGGTTGGAAACCATGAATATGCCCATCAGCATTTAACCGATGGCGGAAAACAGTGGGTTTTAAGCCGCTTTTGGCAAGATCAGTTTAAGCTTCCAACCTCTCCGGAGTTATCAAATCAATTACAAGAGACAGCTTATACTTTGCATTACCCTAATACCGACGTATTCATTGTCAATACGGAAATCAGGCACAATGAGACGGCATTCGCAATGCAAACAAAATGGCTAAGACAGACACTTAGTGAAAGTAAAGCAAAATGGAAAATTATCGCCTTTCATCACCCAATATTTTCAAACTGTGGAATGCCACTAAATAGTCCGGGGCAAGACGAGCCCGCAGTTCGCAGTGCTTTATTGCCATTGATAACAGAATTCAATGTTGATCTGGTTTTACAAGGACACGATCATGCTTACTCTAGAGGGAGTGTAAAAAGCGAGCAGGGCACACATGTAAATAGTGTTTTTGTTACGGCAAGTAGCAGTCCTAAAGCTTATCCACTAAAGAAAACGCGATGGGATGAATACGAAGAATTCAATGTTACGTTAGAAAGAGTCGGAGAAAATACGCCGACTTACCAAGCTATAAAAGTACACGAGAACACTCTTTCGTATCGTTCATATACCTTGACTGGAGAACTCTACGACGCTTTCGACATTACAAAAACACAACCTGGTAATGTGATGACATATCCCTATAACCTTATGAAAGAAAGGCTTTTCAGTAATACCGAGCCCTATAAACACCACAATTCACTCTACTAGTTGGTTATTTAATTTAAAGACTAATTTTACTTTAACGCCAACACTCAATAGCGTTGGCTTATCAAAAATAATCAGACATAGATAAATAGCGCTGCCTGATATGTTCAATTAACAGCTTAATTTTTCGAGATGGCTGGCGGCTGTAAGGATAAACGGCATAAACGCCTAACACCTTACCTACCCGCTCTGGAAACAAATCGACCAGTGTTCCATTACATAAATCTTCGAATACCAAACATTTAGGTACGTAGGCAATACCTCTACCAGCAAGAGCTGCTTTGCGAAGCGCCCCTGCATTGTCACTTGAAAATGCGCCATCTACGGTGATGGTGAAACTGCCTTGAGACGACGTAAACTCCCACTCCCTTGCGCCGGATGTGTGGTAGGAATACAACAAACAGTTGTGAAAGCTCAAATCCTCAGGTGCTTTGGGCCTGCCTTTTCGTCTAATGTAATCCGGCGATGTGCAAACCACCCAATGGGAATCTAAAAAGTGCCGCGCGATCAGACTTGAGTCTTCCAAATATCCCGTTCGAATAACAAGATCAAACCCTTCCTCGACTAAATTTACATATCGATTATCCAGAGACATATCAACGCTTAGCCCTGGATGAAGGGTACAAAACTCAGCTACCGCATCGGCTAACAGTAAATCGCCCGAAATAGTTGGAACCGACATCTTAATGTGTCCGGATATTTGTTCACTGTATCCAGAAATTGTGTCGATAGCTTCCTGCGTGGACGCCTTTACATTCATGGCGCCTTGCTTCAAAGCTTGACCCGCTTCGGTAAGCGTGAGTTTGCGAGTAGTGCGATACAAAAGCTGCGTTCCCAGCTCTTTTTCAAGCTTTGCTATTCGCTTACTGACTACCGAGTTGGTAATGTTGTTCGCCTCTGCCACTTTGCTAAAACTGCCCATCTCCGCAATTTGTGCAAAGAGAATTAAATCGCCTGCTCTCACGTTATCACTTCACTTTTGGAAAAGATAAATTTCATTGTTGCCGTATATCCCTAAGGCGAGAAACGCTATATTTTTACCCACTTTGTTTCTTTAATTTATTAGCATGATTATTTCATCACCAACTGACTATCGACGCGCTGCGCAGAAACGGCTTCCCCCGTTCTTATTCCACTATATAGATGGCGGCGCTTATCGCGAGCAAACGCTCAAACGTAACGAAGCAGACTTAGCCGATATAGCATTAAAGCAATACGTGCTCAGAAACATGTCGTCTCTTGACCTTTCAACAACTGTTTTTGGTGAAAAGCTAGCGTTACCTATCGCCCTTGCTCCCGTAGGTTTAACGGGTATGTACGCACGACGAGGGGAAGTGCAAGCCGCTAAAGCAGCAGAAAATAAGGGCATCCCGTTTACAATGTCGACGGTGTCGGTATGCCCAATTGAAGAGGTTGCGCCAGAAATTAAGCGCCCCATGTGGTTTCAGCTATATGTACTTCGCGATCGAGGCTTTATGAAAAATGTTCTGGAGCGTGCCAAAGCATCGGGTGTAAAAACCTTGGTGTTTACCGTTGATATGCCTGTACCAGGTGCACGCTACCGCGATAAACACTCTGGTATGAGCGGCCCCTTTGCGGCGAGTCGACGGGTATTGCAAGCCATGACTCATCCTCGCTGGGCATTTGATGTGGGCGTTTTTGGTAAGCCACATGACCTTGGTAATATTTCAGCCTATCGCGGCGAACCGACTATGTTAGAGGACTACATTGGCTGGTTAGGAGCAAACTTCGACCCATCTATCAGCTGGAAAGACTTAGAATGGATTAGAGAGTTTTGGGACGGCCCAATGATTATCAAGGGTATATTAAATGAACAAGATGCTAAAGACGCATTAAGCTTCGGCGCTGAAGGCATTGTGGTATCAAACCACGGCGGTAGGCAGCTAGACGGAGTATTATCAACGGCGAGAGCACTTCCCGCTATAGCCAACGCGGTAAAAGATAAATTAAGCATTTTTGTTGATTCAGGGATACGTAATGGCTTAGACGTGGTGAGAATGATTGCACTTGGCGCAGATTGTACGCTGCTGGGGCGTTCGTTTATTTATGCTCTTGCAGCAGACGGTCAGCGTGGGGTGGAAAATTTGCTAGACCTTTATAAACAGGAGATGCATGTTGCAATGACCTTGTGTGGAGCAAAGTCAATCCGTGATCTTGGTCTCGCCTCGCTTGACTTTCAGCCTTGAAAACTGATAACAAGCAAAGAGCCATAAAACCTTGCTCTAATTTTATGGCCTTCAATTTCGACACGTAAATGAGGTAGTTTTTGAAAAGCTTACCTAGTGACCGTTGCAGCAACCTCCGCCATGCTCTGCCCAATTTTTGAGCTTAGTAGTTTTACCTATGCCCGGATTGAAACTGTTAGTTGGGTCTAATTCACGATAGAAATTTTTAAGTGCGTCTTTGGCAAAATATTCATGTCCAACATTATGTTCTGCAGGATACTCAGCGCTTCTTGCATCAAAGGTTTCTAATATTTTACCTTTCAGTTGCTTGGCATCAGCGCATTTTTTCAGCACGTAGTTCTGGTGCATGACGTGGCAAAAAAGGTGACCGTAGTATAGTTTAGTATCGATTTGATCGTCAATTTCTTTGGGAAGCACCTCAAACCAATCTGGATCGTTGCGGCGCAGCGCAACGTCAATCGTCATCATGGCTCCCACTTCTTTACTGTGCATTACGTGGTAGCGACCTATTGCACCACCAGCAACAAATCGGTGTAATATGGCTTTGTCTGCCTCTTCCTCTGTACACTCAAAATATCCACCTTCGTTAGTTTTGAAGAACTCATCGAGGTAGGCTTTGGCTTCGTCCACCCCATCGTTACTCATTTCCAAAATCCAGTGGTGCTGGTACTTATCTCTGTACTCTTCCATGCGCTTTGGCAAGTGGTTAGGGAATACATAGCTCATGTACTGCATAACGCGGTCCGACATTTTGTTGGGTAAAAAGCCTAACTTATCGGTAAATGCATCGAACTTGCGCTTAAACGCAAAAAGCCTAGGAATGAACTTTGCGCCAAGTTTGCTAATGACGATAAACATATCTTTACCGTACTTCTTTGATACGTCGTAGCAATCGCGGTGAAGATATTCACCAGAGTCTGGCAAGTTCTTAAATGTTGAAAGAATGTCGCGACGTACTTTTGTGAATACGGCGGCATCGTTAGAGCCAACATAGAATACTTGTTTCTTTTCAGGAATAGGGAACGTGTCTAGCCTTACTGCAAACACAGCAAGTTTACCGGCACACCCAGAGGCATCGTGTAGTCTTCTTCCGTCATTGTTAAAACGGGACGGAGTATCAGAATCTACGTCCCGTACTCGCTCGTCATACTCATTATCAGACGCCCGGGCATCAGGGTGCATTACATCGGTATCTTTATAATGTTTATTTTCAAGGTTACTTAGGATTTCTTCAGGTTCGCTGCCTAAATTTATGCCTAAGTTATTTACCAGCGACAAATTGCCGTTCGCATCGATTTGCGCAAAGAGCGCCAGCTCGGTATAAGCAGGGCCTCGCTTAACCAAAGCGCCACCTGAGTTATTACAAATTCCGCCAACAATCGAGGCGCCAATACACGATGAACCAATTACTGAATGAGGCTCCCTTCCGTACGGCGCCAAGGTTTCTTCCAACCCGAAAAGGGTGCTACCCGCTAGACCAACTATCTGCTTACCACTGTCTACGAGTTGGATATCATCAATCCGCATAGTGCTGATAATAACTAATGGTCTATCGTAATCTTTACCATCTGGTGTAGAACCACCTGTAAGACCAGTGTTTGCAGCTTGCATAATTACCGCAACATCAGCCTCAACACATAATTTGAGCACTCGCCAAATTTCAACCAATGTTCCGGGACGCACTACTGCAAGTGCTTCACCAGCGCCAAATCGAAACCCTTTGGTATAAGGCTGCTTTTTAGCTTTATCAGTTAACAAATAGGCTTGCCCCACTACATCTCGCATAGATGTAATCAAAGACTGTGTGTCAACGTTTACGGTCATGGCTCTCTCTGTGTTAAAGGGTGGAAGAATTGACTTGGTGATGAACTATACACTAACGCCATTTTTAACAAAGGGGGCAAACGTTTTTTCTAGATAAAATTTACTTATATTTAATTCGGTAATTATTGTTTTGAATTGCCTTTATATCGTTTTTTATTTGTCTCTTTAGCCTTGTCTCCAAAGCACTACTTTAGCTCTTATTTAGGTTAACGTTTTCATTTAGCGACTGTTTTTACCAACTTAGATAACGTCGCTTTTGCTCATGAAAACAAGGTAGGTCCCTTTCAAAAAAACAAACTAAACCATTGTTTTCAGATTAATTTCACCAAAAACACCTTGTCGTTACATTTTGTTACGCTTTGTTACTTCACATAAGACCAGAGCAGTATTGTAAAGCCTCCACATAGTTCGTAAGGTTGAATAACGCGAAAAGGAGTTTTCATGTCACATCAAGCATTCGTACTTACAAGAAATAATTTTGGTGAAAGTAAAATAAAGGATGAGGCTTACGAACGATTTCTCAGTATTTTACCCTCATGCGGATTTCAGGTAACCAGCGGAGTAGTCGCACCGCCCAAAAGTATATTAAATGACACTTGCACGTTTTTTGTTGACGCAAGATATTGCGACCAAAAGGCTATGCTAAGCCTCCCCGTTATCAATAATTATCCAGATCTAAATAAGGTAATTTTCAACGTATCTGAATCTGACCTCGATTTTCACTATGCCGCTATTCAGCATGGTATAAACGGTATTTTCCACATTGAAGATAATCTTGAATTGTTGGTTCGCGGAGTACAGCAAGTACAGGCAGGTAATAAGTGGTTTAGCCGTGAGGTTATGAGTCGTTACATCGATGCTAATCTCGTATCTAAGACAAAAACCATTGCCGCGCTACAGTCATCGACGACTGTATTAACAAAAAGAGAACTGGCAATCACACGCAAAATTGCTGACGGCGCACAGAATCAAGAAATTGCAGACTGCTTTCATATAAGCGTTAATACCGTGAAAACACACGTATATAGTATATTTAGAAAAACAGAATGTCGAAATCGTGTCGAGTTAATCAAGTGGTTTGATTATCAGTGTAGCCAGCCCCAGCAAGTAAATCACTAGAGTGATCGGCAAGATTATGGCGCCTATGCTTTAGCGCGCCATACTCCTTTTTCCATTCCTTGTAGCACTAATTCAGTGACCGCTTTTTCTATACTTTGCTTTACACACTCAAACATAGGTTCATTTGTCGTGTACCCTGTTTCTGCTTCAAGCAGACGCTTTAGTGACACATATCTAAATAGCCCAGCTCTAACTTCTTGGCTTAACACCTTTTTAGAGGTTGAAACCGACACTAGTACTTGCCCTGTTCTAACATCAACAGCACGCATATAAATAGAAATTTGATCTTCTCTAAACAGTTCACTAGCACCGATACCAAAATACTCTACACCAGCTCCCCCGGTACGAATGTTTGTATCGTAGCTAATAATGCCGCCTTCAATAATAATTCTAGCGGTGGTCAATGGTGGCAAATCCCCACCGCTACTTTCGTCAGCTCGAATTATTTTGCGTTCGGTAAGAATGTTCTGAAGACCTTCACGTTCTACAGGCAAAAACCACGATGTTTCGCTTAGGGTTTGAACAAGAATAGATGTGGCACCTTGGGTGACCGCAGTAGAAAACGAACTGGCACCTGAACTCGGCTTGTATTGTCCAGTTTGATCTCTGAACGCGTACACCGATACCGGAATTTGCCCCATAGGCGCCGGTAAACTTTTCACTTCTGACAGCGTGGCGCTGTCTCTAATAACATCGGCAGCTGTAGTGTCAGGCGGCAGAGTATTAGTAATGGACTGACAACCCGTAAGGGCTAATGCGAGGAAAATAAAAACGGTACTTCTCATGTGTTTCCCTACCCAAACCGTGGAATTTCTACGACAGTGACTTCCCCTGTCAAAAGGTTTGTAATGTTAACGATGATGCTGTCAGGGTTGCTCGTGATAAGCTCTACCTGAAAGTCTCCACTTACAAATATACTGTCTTGGTTAAAAATACTGTCTATTGGATTCCCGTCTTCGTCATACTCCTGTTCACCAAAAGCAATATCTGTAATTTCACGAACAATTCGGTTGATATAGGCCCTTTCTAATGACTCTTGCAGTCGCTCATCGTAAGAACGCTCACTAAGTGGTGCACTATGCGCATTCTGTGAGTTTGCCTTACTTAATAAAAACGAGCCATTGAGCGGGTTGCCACCAAAAGACGGGTTTATTGGTTCATAAACTAATTCAGTGGCTAGTGTTGTGACCGACGTTAACAGCGCGGTCGCTGCTAACAAAGTAATTGTTGTCCTTTTTGACATTACCATTCGTCCCCTGCTAAATCTGGGCTTCTACTGTCTATACTCGCATTTGCCACCGCATCTAAAACCAACATGATAGCTTGCTGTACTTTCTCATCAATCGGAACTTGCCTACGTCCCATGTATGTTTGGTAAACCACTTTATTGTCATAAATTACAGAAAGTAGCGTACCTGCTTGAGGCACTATGATTTCTTTAACTACCAGGTTTTTACCCGAACTGTCGGGAACCTCCCGCCAGTACTGACTAATTCGCGAGGCAAATTCATGGCCTTGGCGGCTTATACTGTTATCTAGCAATAGCCCCCCTAACCGAATTTCTTCTGCGTGAATCGGAGAAATAAACACACTGAAAAGCAGTGCGGTAAGAAAGAAACAATATGAATACTTCATTGTGCGGAATACAGCCGGGCAAACGCCCGGCTATTCACTTTTACATCTATATGTTTACATCTGAACAACAGTAGCTACGTTGTAGTCACCAACTTGCGTAACACTCACTGTGCCGCCATTGCCGGTTATACTGCCTGTAACTAAGTTGTCGTTACCCATTTGCGTGACTTCAAAAGTGTTCATGTCACCTGAAATTACAAACTGGCCACCGGTTTCGTCTGTTACCCAGTTTCCAACGCCTTCTTGCATAACGCTGATGACGTTATCGTTGCCATTAACAAGCAAATCTAGCAAGTTAAGGTCGCCTGTTTGAGCAACCATGATTTCATTACCACTTGATGCAATGTCACGTGCTAATTCTACTGAGGCTATATTTTCATTACCTTCTTGAGACATTTCGATCACGTTTGCATCTGCAAAATAAGTTGCCTCTCCAATACCGGCTTGGGCTAATGCTAAGTTCGCGTCACCGTCTTGCTCAATTTCAATTGTGTTGAACAGGCCATCAAAGTTTACAGCACTGATTTCGTTGGCATCCCCCACCTGAGTTAAATCGAACTCGTTGAATATGCCAATAACGCCAGCATAAGCGGTGTTTCCTTCGCCAACTTGGTTGATTTCAAACGTGTTCGCCTGTCCGCCAATTGTTTCAACCGTAGCTAAGTTAACGTCTCCAATTTGGTCTATATTCACTTCGTTACCCGAGCCTTCGAACACACCTGTGGCGACTTCATTGCCGTCACCGTCTTGTTCAAATTCAAGCACGTTGCCATCGCCAGTCATCGTCCAACCGATCGCGTTATTATCGCCATCTTGGTCAATTTCAACTTCATTGTCAGACCCGATAACCGTTAAATCAGAAACGTTGTAGTAGCCGTCCTGTATAATATCTAAAACATTAGCATCGCCACTTAGTTCGCGAACATACGACTCATGCCATTCGCCGCTTTGATCAACAAAAATCGAGTTATCGTTTCCAGAAATAGCATTGTTAGCCCAGTTTCCACCGTCGCCTTGATACACTGACAGCGTATTGCCGCTGCCCGAAACACTGTTTATCGAACGATTGAAGATAAACCCGATCGGACCGCCGTCACCTAGCTGAACAAGCGAAACCATATTATCGTCACCCTCAACAACAACGTCTGCAACGCTGTTTATGCTGTCTTGTTCAGACTCTAAAAAGTTGCCGTCGCCCGTAACACTTGCGAAGAACGTATTGCCCGACTGCATTTGTGATGCTAGTACTTCGTTAGCATCACCCGTTACCTCTACGACTATTGCGTTCAAATCACCTTCTTGACTTAAAACAGATTCATTGCCTACTTCATTTCCCTCTGGTGCCGTTTGGGTTAGCGTAATTTCATTCCCCTCTGCTGCAGCAACAAAATCTGCAGAAGCGTTGAAATCTACTGATTTACTCGCTGGAATTTCTTGAGCGGATGCCCATCCTGTCGCTGCGACTAAAAGTAATGCACTCGCTATTTTTGTTCTTTTCATTTTCACATTTGTCTCCCTATGGCAATCACATCATTCTTGATATTGTGTGATGTTAATCACCATTTCGTTCCCTATCTGATAAACAGTAAAAGACTGTTCACCTAATTGATTGACATTAGCAACATTGTCGAACCCATCTTGGATAATTTCGAAATAATTGTTGTTGTTTTGCTGCAGCAAATTTATAACGTTGCCTTCACCTAATTGCGTGATGATTGCTTCGTTATTGCTGCCGTTTTGAACAACATTAGATAGATTGGCGCCGTTGCCGCTTTGGATAATGTTAGTTATGTTGTTAAGCCCAAACTGACTGACAGCAATGAAGACCGTTTCATCGTCTATCGTAATCGCTTGGGCATTCAGACTCATTGAAAGAGAAGATTCCACCATGTCGGAGCTTGTTGATAAGTCGGACTGTTGCGCAAAGACAGGAGTATTTACGGTTAGAAGAGTGCATACCGTTTTAGCTAACAACCTAGCCGTTTTTATAGCTTTTAGGTTTCTAACAAGTTGGTGCTTTTTAACCTTTAACTTCTTGTCCATGAGAACGACGGCTTCCTTGAATAACAACAAAGGTGACCTCTCTATAAAACGCCTTTAAGCTTCGAGAATCCATCACCTTTAAGTTGTATTTATTACAGATTAAATATCGGCATCACCGCTTTAGCTCGCAATCCAACGTTTTAGGGTAATACCTTAGTACTAGTTTTCTCAGAAAATAAACATCAAAGTGGGAGATGGTAAGACCACGTCTCAACAGAATAAATATCTTAAGTATTCAAATTACACGAACGTCGACATAAGAAGCCGTTGACAAGTAAGCAGGGCCTAATAATTAAGTACTAGTTTGACAAGCATTAACCGTTTTTCTCTAGTGGTTAAGTAGTATTTTTAGAGCTATTTGCATTTTTGGAGTGGCAGGTTTTGAAATTTACGTTATAAGTTTTAACCGTTAGTTATATCAGACCGAATGAGAAGATTTCGTGATTGAAGCACAATTGCTAATTATGGAATCTAATTATGAAAACAAAGCCTTTTAAAACAGGCCTTTCAGCATTGTCATTAGCCCTATTACCGCTAATGGCATCTAGCCACGCACACGCAGCAAAAGCCGAAATTTTCGACGACAGCGTTATCGTTGTGTACAAAGAAAACGTAAGTAAAACAGAAAAAATGCGTGCACGTTCGTCAGTGGGCGCACGCATAAGCGATGCAAACCGCGATGAAGTGGATGACCGTTTTGCCAATCTTTTAGATGGTCGCATAGCCAAACTTCAACTTCGCGGTAAGTCTGTCAAAGATGCCATTGAGATTTTGAAAAAGAATCCGTCAATCAAGATTGCAGAGCCAAACTTTTTATATCGTAAAGCATTGGTAGTAAACGACCCATCTTACGGTGACCTATGGGGCTTGAACAATACTGGCCAAGCTGGCGGTGTTGCTGACGTCGACATTGATGCGCCAGAAGCTTGGGATATCACAACCGGTGATAGTGATGTAGTGATCGGTGTCATCGATACCGGTGTTGATTACAATCATGAAGACCTTGCAGATAACGCATGGGTTAACCCAGGCGAAATTGCCGGTAACGGTGTTGATGATGATGGCAACGGTTATATCGATGACGTTTACGGTATTGATACCGCGAATGGCGATACCGATCCAATGGACGACGACTCTCACGGTACCCACGTAGCGGGCACGATTGGCGCTGTAGGTGGCAACGGTATTGGTGTAGTTGGTGTAAATCACGATGTATCTATCGCTGCGTGTAAATTCTTGGGTGCGGACGGTACAGGTTCAACTGCAGGCGCTATCGAATGTATTGACTACTTTACCGATCTTAAAGAAAACCGCGGCATTAATATTAAAGCAACCAATAATAGTTGGGGTGGCGGCGGCTACAGTGAAGCCTTAGAAACGGCTATCGAAGTTGCAGGCCAAGCAGGTATCTTGTTTGTTGCAGCAGCGGGGAACTCTGGCTCTAATAACGACAATGTAGACAACTATCCATCTAACTACGTTACCACCACTAATAGCGTTATGGCCGTAGCCAGTCATACACGAACTGACGGAGACAGCGGCTACTCTTACGGTATAGAAACGGTGGATATTGCCGCGCCAGGCACCGCAATTTTATCTACAATACCGGGCAACAGCTATGCGGCGTATTCTGGTACATCAATGGCAACACCGCATGTTGCAGGAGCTGCAGCACTAGTATGGTCGCTAAACCCTGAGCTTACGCCATCTGAAATGAAAGAGCTGTTGATGTCTACTGGTGAAACCAGTCTTTGGGCTGACGGCCGCACAGTATCTGGCAATCGATTAAATGTGTTAAATGCACTTGAAGAGGCCGACCCAACACCTGGCTTCAAGCTAGGTATTTCACCAGGTTCAGCTGAAATTGAAGCTGGTGAGACCTATACCTTCACTATTGAAGTTGGCTCAATTGCTGGCTATGAAGAGGAAGTTCAGTTGTCACTTGCTGAGCCAAGTGATTTAGCTTCTTTAAGTGCAAGCTCGGCAATGCCCGGAGATACGGTTGCATTGACGGTAGAGACATCTGAAGAAACGCCATGGGGTGCTTATAGCTTTACCGTTAATGGGGTAAGTGGTGAGATTGAAAAATCCAAGTCGGCAAACCTTTATGTCTACCCGCAGGGCTTGAACGATTTCCCATACGCATATATCGGCGATGCAGTTCCAACACTGCCTAACGAAGAAGATCCAGATGACGTAGGTGTAGATCTTGTAATCAACGTGCCAGATGATTTGACGGTCTTTGGCATGCAAGCGTCGGTAGACATCACGCATACCTACAGCGGTGACCTTGTGTTATCACTCACCTCTCCTCAGGGTACCACTACCGTTCTGCGCCAGAATCAAGGCGGCAGCACAGATGATATTGTTGAAAGCTATAATACAGATGCCTTTAACGGTGAAGTAGCAACTGGCGATTGGACTTTGAACGTACTTGACACCTTTAACGGTGATAACGGTACTGTGAACACTTGGAGTATCGTAGTCACAGGTATTGGCGAAGTAGGCCCAACACCGCCTAACTCTGCGTTTACCTATGACGCTTCTGGTTTATCAGTTAGCTTCACCAACAATAGTAACGATGTGAATGACGACATTGTCAGCTATAGCTGGGACTTTGGCGATGGTTCGACATCAACGGAAGTAAACCCAACCCATGTTTACGCAAGCACTGGAGCTTATGATGTGACCCTTACCGTAACGGACTCGGAAGGCCAGACTGGCGTTTCAACAGAAACAGTATCCGTTTCAGATAGCAATATTGTTGCAGAAATTGACCGCGCCATGCTTTCTCGCTTCGGTTCGCTTCGCGTTGATCTTTCGTACAGCGGCTCAATGGCCGATACTGTTATGATTTATCGCAACGGTGAACTGCTTGAAGAAGTGAGCAACACTGGACGTTACCGCGACAGAAGCCGTGGTGTTCAACCTGGTGAATATACCTATATGGTATGTGATGAGACATCAGCTTGCTCAGCGCCTGTATCAGTTAACCTGTAGCAGATCCTATAAAATTAACGTTTTATCAGAGTTTAACTCTGTACAGAGTTAATCTTAAAAGTTAAGCAATTGCCGGCCAAGGATAGGCCGGCTTTTTTATGGCCGTTATCCAAAGCCCCCTCTAATCCATTAGCTTATTCCCAGTAAGCCAAATTCGACGTACACTCAAGGTATTCAGTACAACACCATATTGTTATGCACCTGCTTATCATTGACGACCATGAAATTGTTAGAGACGGAATTAAAACACTCATTGAGCAAGAGTACGGGTGGCATGTATCTTATGCAGTTAGCTCTTTAGAAGAGCTACCTTCTTACGCTACGTTTGAAGAAATTGACGTTGCCATCTTGGATATATCCTTAGTAAATGGAAGCGGCTTTGATACTCTGGTAAAAATTAAACAGCAGGCTCCCTATGTAAAATGCCTGATGTTGAGTATGTATGAACACGTAGGCTATATCAGTAAAGCACTTGAACTTGGCGCTGACGGGTACGTTACAAAGAATGCGGCAACCAAAGAGTTAATCGATGCATTGGAATCACTAGAGAAAGACGAAAACTACCTAAGTTCTGATTTAAGTAAAAAGTTAGCATTCGGCGACAAGTGTTTAACCTCAATTCTTACGGAACGAGAAAAAGAAGTTTTCTTACTTCTCGCGAAGGGCTTTCAACCTAAACAAATTGCCTATCATATTGATACTGCGACTAAAACTGTGATGGTTCATAGAACCAATATCTATAAAAAACTCAACGTAACTTCTCAGTTTGGCCTGCTAAGAATTGCACTTGAAACAGGCTATCTTGACGTCTCTGATGTGATTAATGATGATGTGCTTATCAAAGAAAACTAATGAAATTAAAGGACTTTATCAGCGTTAAATTTTTAGCTATCGGATTGGCGTATACCACTCTATTTCATAGTGTCTGGCTTTTCAGTACGCAGTTTGAAATTATTTCCGGTACGGTTAGCTGGTATTTGCCAGCTGGCGTTCGGTTAGCTGCTTTTTTAATGTTTCCTTTACAAAGCTGGCCTATGCTGGTTTTGGCAGAAAAACTCACCCACTTAGCTTTGTTTCACCCTGGCGGAATTCTCGACAATACCGCATTTTTAAGCGGCAGCTTTGGATGGTATTTAGTTCATTTAGTCATTTCACCCGCGTTACTATGTATAAGCGTTTACCTATTTAGACGGAAGATAAGAGCGCCATATATCGATAGTGTGAATAGCACTCTTGCCACACTGGCTTTTGGCATACTAGTTAGTGCACTACTCGGTGCCACCTTTCTCGGTAGAAGGGCACTCGAACTCCAAACCGACATTTCAGTTTTTTTACCCATTCTGTTTGATTTTTTGTTGGGCGATTTTGTCGGTATCATTGTGCTCTGCCCTATATTATTTGCATTGCTATCAAAAGAGACCAAATACAGGGAGAGAAACATGCTGTTCGCCATTGTCGGTACATGGCTTCTCTTTCTGCTGTTAAGTGTTTATGCGTATAGCAGTGGTACCAATATTAGCTATCAGGTTAAATACCTCGCGGTGTTCCCCGCACTATTTTTATCCTATCGCTATGCTGTACTTGGCAGCGCACTGTCTTGTCTATTGATAGGCCTAACGGCTTTTGTAGTAGCGAGCCAAAGCAATCTTCCTCCACTGGAGCATCAGTTTTATATTATTGCTCTATGCGTTAGCTGCTTGATTCTAGGCGCATCAATTAGTCAATCTTTAGAAATGAACAGGGTACTGAGTCATAAAAATGAGGCACTGGAAAGGGCTGTGAATAGCGCCCAAACCCTTTCGTCGAAATTAGTAAGCCTACAAGAAGATGAGAGAAAACGACTATCTCGAGATCTCCATGACGATTTTGGTCATCGCATTGTCGACCTTAAATTACAGCTAACACTCAATAAAGCGCTTGCCGACAAAGAGACACTGTTCAACAAGATAGATGCATTGTACCAAGCTATGAAAAAAAGTTTGGGAAGCCTGCGTCCCTCGGGCATCGACACACTTCCTATTGAGGCGGTCATTCAAGGCTCTGCTATTGTGTCCACGCTAAAAAGATCAAATATTGACTATACATTTGAAGTGAAAGGCTCACCTTTTACTTTTACCGCAGAACAAAAAATTCATATTTACAGAATTATACAAGAAGCGGTATCGAACAGTGTTAAATACGCTAATGCATCACGTCTTGGTATTAATATTAGCTATACAGAAGCGAACACAACGTTTTGCGTGAGCGATAACGGGAAAGGTATTCCCGCTCACATAACAGCCGCATCTTCTTCACACTTTGCCTTCCCAACCGACCGCCCGGACAATGCTCCTTCCCTCGGCTTATTATCAATAAAGGAGCGAGCCAAGCTAATTAACGGTAGCATTAATATCGAAAGCAGTTCATCTTCAGGGACCAATATCTGCCTATCCATCCCAAGACAATGAGTTGGATTGAATTGAGCAGTACCACCACATGAAGCTAATTCCCATCGCTCTTTGAACGGGTCTTGGATAGAGCGGTAATTTGTCACGCTTAATAACCGATTTTTTCTTGGTTACTTGTGCTACATTGTCATTGATTTCACAGACTTTTTGACAACCGTATGTATATTTTTCAGATTAACGCTTCGTCTTACACCCGCCTTGTTCGCTTTGTTAAGCCTCGATTATTAATGATGTGGACTATCGCCTTAATTGCGTTACTTGGGGGTTGTGTGAGTACCCAAGAACCTAGCCCTTACGCTTACACTCCCTCCCCTAACCCTTTTCAAGACGTTGTGCGTGCTCAGGAAAGGGCCGTAGTACAAGGAAAACTGTTGCTCGTTGTGCTCGGTGCACAATGGTGTCATGACAGCACTGGCCTCGCAGAGCGTTTTTCAACTCCGGAAATGGATCTTATTTTACGGGCTCACTATGAAACCGTATTTGTTGACGTTGGAACCCTTGAAGACAGAAGAAAAATTACAGAGCGATTTGCCTATCCCAACTATTACGCTACGCCAACGGTCATGGTTGTTGAACCTAGTTCAGGCGCGTTATTGAACAGAACATCTATGGATATATGGGGGAATGCTGATAGCATTCATTTAGACGATTACCTTGCTTACTTCTCTCGCTATCCAGCAATGACAGAAATGCAAAAGGCGCAGTTAATTAGTTGGAAACCAACAAATGAGGAAGTCTCTTACAACAAAGAGCAAGCGGCAAGGCTTCAACGTGCCTACGATAAGTTAGGTCCATTGCTTGTTGAGGATCTCAATGGAAATACACCAGAAGGTTTAAATGCACTTTGGAAAGAGGCTAAAACCTATCGAACAGAGCTTCAAAGAACCTTGGTTAAACGCGCAGAGCTAACGTTGGGTGAAAAGGGTGATAATGGCGTCAACACGAAACCGGCGCTTAGACACTATAACCCTTTTTCTTGGGAGCAGAACTGATTTTTACTGCTCTTCAAATAGATAAACGAGCTGTTGGCTAGTTAGTGCTTGAAGCACTGCTCTGGCTTGAAGAATAATTATTTCGACGATTTGCCGAGCGATGCGCGCCACTACCTTCAGCTCCAGCGCTTCTGCGTCTCGCAGGTTTACCACCCGCACTCGACCTACCGCTCGAATTACCCGAGCGATTACCACTGTTTCCTGCCTTGTTGTTTTGGTTTTGCCCACTTCTTCTGCTTCGAGCTTTTTTTTCACCTTGGCTATTCTCATCGTCCATCAACGTCTTAGCAGCCTTTGGTTTCTTAGGCTTCTTTGGTTTAGACAACGTGGTTGGTGGAACGGCTTGCTGAGGCTCAAAACCTTCTAAGGTTTCTCTAGGAAGCAGCTTTTGAATCAGCGTTTCAATATCTTTAAGGTTCTGCAGTTCATCGACACTCACAAACGACCACGCCTGACCGCTTGCTCCTGCACGTCCTGTACGTCCAATTCTATGCACATAGTCAGCGGCTGTATTCGGTAAGTCTAAGTTTACCACTATCGGTAACTCACTGATGTCTATACCACGGGCGGCAATATCAGTAGCAACCAAAACCTTAATTTCACCACTTTTGAAGTCAGCGAGCGCTTTCGTTCTGGCGCCTTGGCTCTTGTTTCCGTGAATTGCAGCGCTTGGAATTTTTGAACGAGTGAGCTTTTCGGCGATTCGGTTTGCGCCATGCTTAGTGCGACTAAACACCAATACTTGCTCCCACTTCTGCTGTTTTATTAAGCAAATAAGTGCGGTGGTTTTTTTAGACTTATCGATAGTAACCAAATGCTGTTCTACTGCATCCACTGTCGTATTTGCAGGTGCAGTAGAAATGCTTACCGGATCACGAGTAATTGTTCTCGCTAGTGCCGTTATCTCTTCTGAGAAGGTTGCAGAGAAAAGTAAACTTTGACGATCTTTAGGTAATAGTTTAAGCACTCTTTTAATATCGTGAATAAAGCCCATGTCTAGCATTCTGTCGGCTTCGTCAAGAACCAAAACCTCTAGCTCAGAAAATTTCACTGCGTTTTGCTGGTAAAGATCGAGTAGCCTGCCAGGTGTTGCAATTAATACGTCGACCCCTTTACGAAGCTTCATCATTTGAGGATTGATACCGACGCCGCCGAAAACGACGGCCGTTTTAAGCGGTAAAAATTCGCTAAATGCCTGAATACTTTCTTCGACCTGGGCGGCCAACTCGCGGGTAGGCGTCAAAATAAGCGCTCTAATATTGTTGCCCGATACCGGCTGTCCCGACATTAGCCTTTGTAAGATAGGAAGACCAAAGCCCGCCGTTTTTCCGGTTCCCGTTTGTGCAGCGGCCAACACATCTCTGCCTTGTAATATTTCAGGAATGGCTTTCTCTTGAATAGGTGATGGTGTGCTAAACCCACGTTTTTCGATAGCTTTCAATAAAGGTTCAGCGAGCCCTAAATGGGTAAATGACATTAATAAACTCCTGTCATAGGTATTTTAAAAAAGGTGCATACCGCAAAGGTATAAGCGCTAGTGCTTAATTGCTAACCATGGGGGTTATAGATTACTGGGAAAACCTAAAGAGATACGCCATTGCCGACTTGGCTTATTGGTGTTTGAAATCAAGAAAAGAACGGATGTATTTACTCTTACAAAGTGCGGGCGGAGTTTACCATTAATCGAACGCGGTCACCAGCGCATTTTTTGTCCAACAAGGCTCGCACTCATATCTTGACTGAATGCTGCCTTACGAATTTTGTTTAGTGATTGTCAATCCAGCTATTCATAATGTTCTTTAGGGCGTTATTTAAATTCGATATATAAAACCTTACGTATTTAGGTTTGCCTACTACTAATTGCTGATGTAATTCAATTCAAAAAAAGATAAAACGTCTATACTCAAATAGCGTTGAAGCTATCGCAATTTTACTAGGTGTTTCCACTCTCTATGTTCACTCATTTCACTGTTAAAAATAATTAGAGTGTTGCCTTGAAAAGTCTACGTTCACAAATCTCGTTTAATACCGTTACCTCAATCGCAGTGATAAGTTCGCTTATCATTGGTTTATCCATTTATGTTTATGAAAAACTCTATGTTGAGTTTGTTTCAGCAGAAGTGAACGCGATAGGTGAGAATATCGCGGTTGATTTGATAGATTTTATTGACGACCCAGCCGGTAGCTTTTACCAAACCGAAGTATTACTCAGACTCGGTGAATATGACTATGCAGAAACCGCCTACATATTGGATAACGATGGAAACGTGTTAAATATGTATATTGGCCCTGCTGGAATAAATGAAGAGAAAACCCCACTAGGCCCTTCTAAAGAAGAACGGGATGGCAAAGTCTTTAACGGCGTTTTGTCTGAAAACCTTTCTTCTTTTTCACATGTCGACAAATCAATTGCTTCACTTGCACTTGGCCTTCATCAAATCAAAAATAAAGTTGTGGTGGTAAAAACCATCGGTGAGTCAACATTTCCACTTGGTAAGTTCATTTTAGTCTTTAACCTTCAAGACGCATTAAGAGATAGTCGCAAGCGATATATTACGCTTGTAACACCATCAGTCGCCTTTCTTATAGTACTTGCACTTCTAATTTCAGTAAGAGCACAACGAAAGGTATTTCAGCCTCTTAATACGCTAATAAAAACGATGGATAGCGTAGTTGACGACAAAAACTACGACGTAAAAGTAGAGGAAATCGATAGAGAGGAGACCCTTTCTCTGTCTCGCGCCTTTAATAACATGATGTCCAATATTAAAGCGCAATCTGAAGCAAATGCGGAAAAAAATTCGTTATTACAAAAACAGCAATCGCAAATGGAAAAGCTTGCTAATTTTGATGCATTAACTGGTTTGCCCAACAGACAGTTTTTAATGCACCTTCTCACAAGAGAGCTTGCCAAATCTCGCATGAATCATAGCGAACTTGGTTTGCTTTTTGTTGATATTGACGGTTTTAAATCAATTAACGACTCTTTTGGGCACGATATCGGCGATAAATTTTTGATCCATATTAGTGCGGCTATGACGAACATTCTAAGTAAAGACCATACTTTAGGGCGTCTAGGTGGAGATGAATTTATTGTGATAGTACCCAATTTGCCAAGTAAACAGGCACTAGAGGATATTGCCAATAAGCTTGTAAACGCAGTGGATCGCACACATATTTTTAGCTCATTTCGTTTTGATTCTAGCGCGAGTGTGGGGCTTGCTCTTGCAAGTGAATGTGGATACGAGTTGTCCAACCTTGTCACTAATGCCGATGTAGCCATGTATAAAGCAAAAGACGATGGTAAGGCTAGGTATACATGGTTTAGCGAAGCGATGCTTGCTAATACTCAGCGTAAGGTTCTTATATCAACGAGGCTCTCGCAAGCGCTAGAAGGCGACGCCTTTTACCTTAGTTATCAAGCAAAAGTTGATATGGACGAAAACGTAATCGGCTTTGAAGCCTTGCTTCGCTGGCATGATGATGAATTAGGAGAAGTATCGCCAGCGGAATTTATTCCCGTAGCAGAACAAACGGAAAAGGTGTCGCTGATCAGCATGTGGGTTATAAAACGTGTTGGTATCGAAGCCCCTCAGTTAATTGAGTCATTCGGTCAACATATTGTCATTTCAATAAACCTTAGCCCGATGGATTTAAATAGCAACAAGCTCACTCAATTTATAATAAGCGAAATGGATACTGACAGGCTACCATCAAAAAACCTTGAATTTGAAATCACTGAAACCGCATACATGAACAATTTCAACGTCGCTAATAGCTTTTTTACCGCTATCAAAAAGCACGGCTGTCGGTTGGCGTTAGATGATTTCGGAACGGGTTATTCTTCGTTAGGCTACTTAACAAAATTTGATATTGATACGTTGAAAATCGACCGCAGCTTTGTAAATGATATTGGAAGTTCACAACAATCAGAATTAATCACTAAGACAATAATTGAAATGGCAAAAAGCTTAAACTTTTCAGTCTGTGCTGAAGGTGTGGAAACCCATGAACAAGCACGTTTTTTAAAGCAGAACGGCTGTCATGCTCTTCAAGGCTTTTTGTACAGTAGGCCCGCTCCACTTAAAAACATCATAGCTAGCAGTTTGACGCGATAAACTGTGTTTAGAGAGTACGAGGCCTAACGAAGGCCTCATATCTGCATTAATTATAGGCTCGCGTAGACCACGGTTAAATGAGAAGGTAGTTCCGTTCCTGCTGGCACATAGCCTACAGCGCCTTCATTTTCATCTAAATATTGCAACATGGCCTGCAGTGAATCCATTTCTTTTGGCGCTGTCATTCGACCACTGAAACGCATTTGCGCCCAATAGGACTGAATTCTTGACTCAGGCAGCGCAATGACTTTTGCGTTGAAAATAGACCGCGCCCTGTGACCGGGCATCATAGATACTGGCGTAAGCACCGACGAACTCGAGGTACTGTTGTTCATAAACAACGTCCTAACCTCGGCTTTTGAAAGCGCTATGTTACTATCAGAAACATTGGCCACTACCCAAATATTATCTTGCCCATACGCAGGAGAAAAACTTAGCAAAGACAACAATATTAGCGTGTACTTCAGCATCAAAATACCCACTCTAACGCTAATTGGTAAAGCATCGCGTTTCTATCAAAAGTCTCGTCTTGGATATCAAAGAAAGACGTTTTGCCTTGCTTTCCATCTAAAAGTGAAACCTCAGCTTTCAGCGCAACGTTTGTCTTCACGTCCCACCTAGCACCAAGTGTCCACGTGTCTAGGTCATCTGTTGGGAAGAAGCTGTTAAGTATATCAACACCAAAACGAAGTTCATCAAGTTCTGGAGAAATGCCTGGGGGAATTGTGTTTTCAATAGTATTCAGCGACTGATTTGAAGAAGCATAAGTTAGATGAAAAAGCACACTGTCGTAGTAATAACCGTAAGAGATATAAAAGCTCTCCAGGTTTGCCAGCACGTCGATATCGGACGATACCTTCATCCATTCGCCGCTCATATACCAATTTAACGTGTCGTAACTTGCCCCAAGCAAAAACGCTCTGGCGCTGTCGTTAATTTCGAACTTTTCCGCAAGTTCCTCAAACCCGGCAGCCCTTAAACCTTGCAAAAAAGGCGCAATTTCGTCGATTGTCGTCTCAACTTTGGGGCCATTAATAGTAGCGGTTCTTAGCTGAAGGCCGCCGTAATTCACTTCAATTACTCCGCCGAAAAGCTGGTCTAGCTCAACCTCAATGTCAATACCACTTGAAACAAGGCTGTCTTCATACCGGCCATAATAAGCCTCAAAATCGACAATAAAATCACCAAGGTTTGCTCTGTAGCGTGCATTTGCACCTTCGTACTGAGAAAACATATAGCTGCTGTAAAGCTGTTGCGGGGCATTTACCCAAGGATAGGCAAAGCCGACATCGATAACGTCAGAATATTTAAGAAATGGCGTACGCAAACGGCCCACGTTAAATTGAATTTCTTCAGTAGGGGTATAAGTAAGATATAACCATTCTACGCCCGACTCACGGTCTTCATCGGTGTGAAGCAAAAGCTGGGCGGAAGCAGATAGCGTCGAAGAAAAGTTATAATCCGCTTGAACAGCAATCAGAGATTTTTCAGAAAAGCTAACGTTATCATCGTAGCCTTCATACGTTGCTTTATCTGTATCGACAAAGCCACCAACTACTCTTGCGAAGCCCGAAAGCTCAAGCTTGTCTGTCTCCCCAGCGGCTTGGGAGGAAAAAACCATAGCCGCTGCGGCCATTAAGGCTATCAGTAATTTAAAATTGGTCATTGCATCAACTTTTAGGTTGCGAATTGGTGAAAGCTCAACCTCAACGGGATAACAGTTCACATCTTCTATATGATAGTTTGCGTCCGCAAAATCACCAATACCTACTTTAGTCAGAAAAACCGTCATATTTGCCGGCTTCTTTAAGCGTTTCTTATTGCGCCGTCATTGAACACGATATTTTCGAGCGCGCTTCTGCAATCAGATTTCATTGTTTACCTGCAACCCACTGCGGCTTCAGAACTCAGAGGCTCCACCAGCAAACGTGTTATTTATTGCAAGTTAACTTAAAAGGCCCAGATAAATGATCACAAACCAGATGTGCCGTGTCACAAGTTTTGCATCATCTATTTGCTAAGTCATAGACATGCAGAGGTAGTAGATATAAAGACTAATAGCCTTTTTTGGGGCATAGTTGAGATATCAGAAGCGATGATTTACTGAAACAACGATAAAAAAAGCTTTACCAGATTTGATATAACAGTTAAAAAACGCGCAATTAATCCACGCACTAACCACATCTAAATTGAATGATGAGGTGAACAAGTGAAAAAAAGTATGAATGTTGAAAGCTTAACCCAGCAATTTGAAGAAAAAATGGCGCTAATAAAAACATCAGTTACGTCTGATAGCTTTTTGATACAGCTAGTTACCATCGCCGTCATTTATTGTGTTGCCTTCTTAATCGCCAGACAAGTGAAAAAGCCCTTTAGGTTCACGCGGGAGAAGCCAGAGAAAGGTGCACATACAATGCACGGTTTTTTATACAATCTCGGTGAAGCGCTTTTTCCGCTTATTACGATAAGCATGTTAAAGCTGACCACTGTGCTCGGCGCACAATTTCAGTTCGATGCTTGGTTGTTGGAAATCGCCGTTGTTGTTGCGCTAATGCTGTTTGTTAATTCGCTAATAACAGGTTTTGTCGAAAACAAAATGATCGCAGCTTGCATGCGTTGGGTCGGTTTACCCATTTTGTTCTTACACCTAGTAGGTGTACTTCCGCTTATTACGTCAGCTTTAGAGTCTATGGCTATCTCTGTTGGCAATGTCCAAATTTCAGCTTATGGCGTGACTCGAGTGTTGCTGTTTGGCGGCCTATTGTTTTGGTTGGGTCGCAGCTCAAATGCAATTGGCCAAGATATTATTAGAAACCACAAGTCTCTCGATGTATCAACGAAGGAAGTTTTTGCAAAGCTCTTCGAGGTAGCGCTTTTCTGTGTAGTTTTTTTACTGTTGCTTAATGTTATGGGCATCAATTTAACTGCACTTGCTGTTTTCGGCGGCGCTTTGGGCGTAGGTCTTGGTTTAGGACTTCAGTCTATCGCTTCAAACTTTATCTCAGGTATTATTATCTTACTCGATAAGTCCCTCACCGTAGGTGACTATGTTGAGCTTGAAGATGGCCAAAAAGGCATCGTTAGAGAGTTTAAAATGCGCTATGCCGTGCTAGAAACTTATGATGGCAAAGATGTACTCGTACCTAACGAAAAATTCATCAGCTCTCTACTCATTAATTGGACTCATAAGAATCAAAAGCAGCGCTATCGCATCGATTTTTCTGTTGCCTATAAGACCGACATCCGCGCTATGGTAGAAATTATCAAGGAAGCGGTCTCAGAGCATCCACAAGTAATAAGCGGTGACGATATTCCTTTTGAAGAATTGCCTGACTGCGAGATTGATAGCTTTGGCGATTCAGGGGTAAACATGTTTGTAGAGTTTTGGATGGAAGGAATAGACGACGGAAAAAATCGTGTCGGCGGAGATCTTTTACTCACTGTTTTTGAAACGTTACGCGAACATGATATTGAAATTCCATTCCCTCAGCGCGAAGTTCGCGTGATCAACGAACAAGGCATTGGAATTAGAAACACAACCCCCTAAGCAGCCTTACTTCACCTTCGCGCTTGGGCTAAAACCGTGCGCGAAGGGTATCCCATTGCCACTCTTGCGTTTCAAGCCCAAGTGTACGGGTAAACTTTTCGTAATCGCTTTGCCCCATCGCAGTTGCGACTGTTTTAAGCTGAGATTTAGCCTTTATTGCTTTCACCTGAAGCAGCTCAAGTCGCTTATCTGCACTAGCGTCGAAGTTATCCAAAAGAATTGCATTGGCTTTACTGGTCGCCTCCCAAGCGGTCAATACGTACCCTATGAGCTTAATATAAACTGCCACCATCCGTTTTCGCTCGAAAATATTCTCAAAAATTGAGCCTGTCATTGCGTTATGAAAACTTGATTCTGTCTCATTAGGCACTAACGCATTCAGATCTTTCAGTTCTTTCAATACTTCGTTTAAAAGACGAATGTGAGCCGCTGTATTGAGTGCCTCAAAAGAGAGCGAAGTAATATCGTCACTTAGCATTTCTAAATTAACTAAAGAACGTTGGATGCTTGCCATTTCGGTGGTGTTCGTAGAAGCTAAAATAACATTTAGTGTATCGAAATCGAGCCAAGTTTGCGAAGCAAACTATCGGATTCAAAGCGAGATAACACATACTTAATCTACAAATCATTAGTTTATCCTGCTACTAGTCGATTTCATTCCACCCTTTGGATAACTCCAGCCCGCATAGATAAGCACTTATAAAATATCAACTTTTAACAAAAAAGGGCGCCGAAGCGCCCTTATTATTTGTGGTTCTTTAACGAATCGCGAGTTCTCGCTTATTTTTCCAACTTTGCATTTAAGTCGTGACGTAAGTCAAAACGGTCCAGCGTCATAACCTTTGTCCACGCATCGACAAAGTCTTCAACAAAACGAGTTTTTGCATTGTCGTAAGCGTACACTTCAGCGACAGCGCGTAACTCACTGTTTGAACCAAATACCAAGTCTACTGGCGTTCCTGTATACATTACTTCGCCAGTTTTTCTGTTAAACCCTTCGTAAACAGATGGATCGTCAGTTTTTCTCCATTTAACGCCCATATCAAGCAGCGTCACGAAGAAATCATTGTTGAGCGTGCCCACATTGTCGGTAAATACACCGTGTGTAGAGCCGCCTACATTTGCGCCCAATGAACGTAGACCACCTAATAGCACGGTCATTTCAGGCACTGTCAGATTTAGCTGATCAGCTTTATCTACCAGCATATCTGTTGGCGAGCGGTAGCTTGCTTCGGCGTTATAATAATTTCTAAATGCATCAGCCGTCGGCTCAAGAAGCGCAAAAGAGTTAACGTCTGTTTGCTCTTGTGTCGCATCTGTACGCCCTGGAACGACCGGAACCGTGATATCAACACCAGCATCTTTAGCCGCTTTTTCGATAGCCGCAGCGCCACCAATGACTATCAAGTCAGCTAGCGATACCTTTTTCTTAGAGAACATACGAGAGTTGTACTCTTCCTGTAGTTCCTTAAGTTTCGCTACTACTGCTTTAACTGTTTCAGGCTCGTTTGCTTCCCAACTCATTTGAGGCTCTAACGCTATTCGTGCGCCATTTGCACCACCACGCAAGTCAGAAGCGCGGAAACTAGAAGCCGCAGCCCATGCAGTTTTTACTAACTGCTGAACGGTTAGACCGCTCTCCACAATATCCGCTTTTAACTTCTTAACGTCTTTATCAGAAATGGTTTTATAGTCGGCCTTTGGTACCGGATCTTGCCAGATGAAGTTTTCTTCTGGGATATCGTTACCTAGATAGCGAGACTTAGGTCCCATGTCACGGTGTGTAAGCTTAAACCACGCTTTTGCGAACGCTGTTTGATACTCTTTTGGATCAGCCAAAAAGCGTTCAGCAATTTTGCGATATTCAGGATCGTATTTAAGCGCAAGGTCAGCCGTCGTCATGACCGGTGGGTTTTTCTTACCTTCAACGTGTGCATCTGGTACTGACGTATGAAGTGACTCATCGGTAGGGATCCACTGAATAGCACCAGCTGGACTGCGGGTTTGCTTCCACTCAAAACCTAGCAAGTTCTGCAGGTACAAGCTTGTCCATTTAGTAGGTAGTTGTGTCCAAGCCCCTTCAAGACCACTGGTTACTGTGTCTTCTGCATTACCTTTACCGCAATTATTTTTCCATCCTAAACCCTGCTCTTCAAGACCAGCACCACCTGGCTCTGCTTCTAAGCAATCCGCAGGTTTGTGTGCGCCATGCATTTTACCAAAAGTGTGACCACCAGCAATTAGCGCTACCGTCTCTTCATCGTTCATTGCCATACGGCCAAAGGCTGTACGAATATTTTTTGCTGAGCCCATCGGATCAGGCACACCTTTTGGTCCCTCTGGGTTTACATAAATAAGGCCCATATGCGTAGCGCCAAGTGGGCGTTGAAGCTTGCCATCGCGCTCTTCACGGTCGCTCGCTAGCATTTCAACCTCTGGACCCCAATACACCATATCAGGCTCCCAGTCGTCGGTACGACCGCCCGCGAAGCCATAGGTATCAAAGCCCATGTTTTCCATACCTACGGTACCTGCAAGAATCATTAAGTCGCCCCATGAAAGGCTCTCACCGTACTTTTGCTTAATCGGCCACAACAGACGTCGCGCTTTATCTAGGTTTCCGTTATCTGGCCAACTATTAAGTGGATCAAAACGCATTTGACCACCATCACCGCCTCCACGGCCGTCCAGCGTGCGGTACGTCCCTGCACTGTGCCAAGAGAGACGAATAAAGAAAGGACCATAGTTACCGAAATCTGCTGGCCACCAATCTTGCGATGTCGTTAGCAATTCATTGATATCACTTTTAACTTGGTCAAGGTCAAGCTTGGAAAATGCCTTAGCATAACTAAAGTCGTTACCCAAAGGATTAGAACGGTTGTCATGATCTCTAAGTGGCGCTAAATCTAGTTGATCTGGCCACCAAAATTGATTGGTTTTAGCTTGGAAAGCTTTTGCCATGCCTGTGCCTTTTGCACCGGCAGGCTTGCTGATTTGATCATTAGCAACTGCACATGTCGCGCTAAGTGAAAGTGCAACTAATGCTGACAGTGTGGTTCTTTTAAACCTATTGATAGTCATGGTTTTTCCCGTCTCGATTAAATTTTGCTATTGGTATCGATGCGTAGAACGCCGATTACCATTAACATCTTATTTACTTGTTAGCCTGATAGAAGATAGACAGTGTTGCCAACTTTTTACAGTCGATAAAATGGATTTACACGATTAGAAAAACCAATCAAATGAATTATCTATAAAATTCAATACCTTAAAGCGCCCTCACTTTTAACTACTGCACCTCTTGCAAATAACTAAATGGAATATTTAAAAGATTACTCATGGTTTGAGAATCTATTTCACGAGAGTAGGAAAATTTTGCTCGCTCTATTTTGTGTGACGCCTCTTAAAATAGGTAAGTGTTTAATAAACGTACTAAAAAAGAGTCATCTTTGAAAAAATTTCTTTGCTTTGAACAACAGTTTGAAATTTCTACCATGGCACAACTGTTGAAGGGATGTTGTAGGAATCAATCACACATTAACTTCAATAAGAAGTCGATGGAATGTTATAGAAGTAATGAGGACGAACTTATGAAAAACACACTTAAAACACTTACTGGCCTAGCTGCGGTTGCATCAATTAGTGCAATGGCTTCGTTTGGCGCAAACGCTCAATCTAATCAAATTGAAGCGAAAGACAGCGGTTTTTACGTAGGTGGTAATTACGGCTACCTTCGCGTTGAAGGTGAAGATGACTTTGATGATGACAAAGACGTATGGCAAGGCCTAGTGGGTTACAAATTCAATGAGTGGGTAGCGATTGAAGGTGGCTACATTGACTTTGGCGATTATGGTAATGATATTGCTGGCGCTGAAACTGATGGCTATACCGCGGCAATTAAAGGTATTTTACCGTTAACCGAACGCTTCTCACTTTATGCTAAGGCGGGTCAGCTTTGGTCTGAAACTGAATATAATTTTGCAGGTATATCGCGAGATAACGACGATGAGAGCCTTTTCGTTGGCGCAGGTCTAAGCTATGCGATTACAAGTAACTTCCTAATTAATGCTGAATATACTGTATATGATACAGAATTGGACGCAGACGAAGCATTTGACGATATCGACGATACCGATTTTGAAACCGATCTAAAACAAGCCAGCATTGGTGTTGAGTATCGCTTCTAATTGCTAGCTGAAGCTACATTAAAACATAGTCAGATTTGAATAGAAGGCCTTCGCCTGGTGGCGAAGGCCTTTTCTAAGCTAGTACATCTAAGCAACTAACCGTCAATGCGCTGAATAAGTTGTGCCAACTCCTCAATTTTTGAAACCGTTGCCTTAACAAGGTTGTCAATTTCATTTGAAGATGACTGAGAATTACCTGCTAGCGTCCTTACTTCATCAGCTACGACTGCGAAGCCCCTTCCCATTTCACCGGCTCTTGCGGCCTCAATTGCCGCGTTTAACGCTAACAGATTCGTTTGTTCTGAAATGGAGTTAATTGTGCCGACAATATTGCTAATTGTTTGACTGGTAACAAGAAGATCCTTCATCGAATCCTGAGTATCGTTAACTGCTTGTTTTCGAGTCGTGATATTGATCGCAAATAAGACAAACCGGGTGATTTGCCCATTAAAGTTTTTAAGCGCACTAATTCGTGCGTCAAATGCCAAATAGTTTCCGTCTTTCTCAAGTTCTATAATCTTAGAAACAAAGCCGGAGGCCTCTAACGCCGATTTGTCCTCAGGCGATAGCTTGCCCATCACTTCACTAGCAAACTCTTTAGTACCAATTACGCCGTTTAAATTGTCGCGAAGTAGCTTGTTCGCTTCTATAACTTCACCATTTGGTTCCATTTCAAGGAGAACCAGTGCACTCCCAATTGCCTTGAGTTTATTGGTAAAGTCTAGCGCCATTTGTTTTACGCGAGTAATATCTGCTTGGACTGCGATAAAATTGACCAGTGTGCCATCTTTAAAAACAGGGTTAATGGAAAGTGACGTCCAATAAGGCGTCCCCTCTTTTCTATAGTTGAGTATCTCATCGTAAAAAGCTTCTCTATTTTTTAATTTCTGGCGAATAACGCTTACTGTTCGCTGGTCTGTTTCTTCACCTTGTAGGAAAGACCCTGGTTTTTTACCTTTTACTTCTTCGAGTTGCCAACCAGTCAGTCGATAAAATCCATTGTTCACATATTCAATAAGCCCATCTGCATCAGAAATAATAACCGCATTGTCGGTCTCGTTAGCGACAAGAGACAGCATGCGCTGTAGCTCTCGTTGCTCCACTTCTTGAGTAACATCCCTTATAAACGCCGTATAAAGTGTTCTGTCTGCCAGCCGTACTTTCGATAGCGAAAGCCTTCCCCACAAGCTTTTACCGTCTTTTCGCTCGACTTTTACTTCGCGACTTGTCCCTACAATTTTATCCTGACCTGTTTCTCGGTTGGCATTAACATAATTGTCGTGATTTGATTGTATTTCTTGAGGTACCAACATCTTAACGTTGCACCCGATCACTTCCTCTCTCCGGTACCCCCAAAGCTTTTCCGCAGAAGCATTAAACAGGGTCACATTGTTGTTTTCATCAATGCAAACTACCGCATCTAACGCCTGTTCAAGCGTTTGCTCAACAATCTCCCGAGCCTCTCTTTCCTCAGTAACGTCGCGAACAAACGCGGTGTAATGTTTTTTACCACTGACAATAACCTGAGACAGCGCAAGCTGAACCCAAATTCGCTCTCCGCTCTTGGTTTCTAGCTCTACTTCTCGGGCGCTTCCAACTATTTTGTTTACGTTGGTCGCTCTATGAGTATTTACATAGCTGTCGTGGTTAGCTTGATGCTCTTGAGGGACGAGCATTCTGATATTTTTACCAAGCACCTCACTTGGCGCATACCCCCATAAGCGCTGGGCAGCATTGTTATAAAACGTGATATTGTTTTTTTCATCTATCGTCACAACCGCGAGGATAGACTGGGAAAGTGCCTGTTCTGCCGCATTTTCGCGCGAAAAAAAATTCATTGCTTTGCCTTTAGTTCACACAACTGCAAAGTATATAGATGAGTTCTTATGTTTTTTCCACTTATAGAGACTAAAACGAATAAAACGTGAAAATATTACACAAACCCCACCCTCATTTTTTGCGTAAGCAGATAGCAGAAAATTCTTAATATTAAATATCAGTAACTTACGAAGTTCAGTGAGAAGTTTATATCAGGTACGAATTCTGCAATTTCATTCACTAATTAAAAAGTGAAAAACAGGTATAGAAACATGCAATCAGGTAAGAGTGTATTTCAACCAGGCCAAAACTGTTGGGTAAAAAGTAAAGCCCGCTTCTCGACGCCACTCATTGATTGCGGTAATTACTACAAAGCGTTACATAGCTCCATTGTAAAAGCCAAGCACAGTATATTTATTGTGGGATGGGACATTGACAGTCGAATTCGGTTGCTCAGAGGCGATGATGAAGCCAACAGTGAAGCCCCAAGCGTAATAAGCGACCTTTTGAAATGGAAAGCTGAGCAAAACCCTGAAATTAATATTTACCTACTGCGATGGGATTCCTCACTTGCCTTCTTCGCCCAGCGCGAGATGTGGGCAAAAGAGGTGTGGGAAGAAAAAACACCGGAAAACGTACAAACAGAGTTAGACGACACGATCCCGATGGGAGGTAGTCAGCACCAAAAGATTGTTGTTGTCGACGATGAGCTAGTATTTTCCGGTGGAATGGACGTTTCCACCAATCGCTGGGACACTCGTGACCACCCGGTAGTGTCAGAGGAACGTAACGGGCCTGACGGAGAGTACGGTCCACTACACGATGTTCAAATGGTATCAAGCGGCCCAGTCGTAGCTGACTTCGCAAAACTGGTAAGATGGAGATGGCAGCGCGTTGCAGAAAATACGCCTATCAACATTAGGGAAGATGCACTTATTGATGAAGACGCGCCTATGCCTGAAACGTGGCCCGACGATTATCCGCCGCTCTTTGAAAACGTTGAGTGTGCGCTAGCGAGAACTATTCCCTTCATGGATGAGGTGGAGCCTGCCCAAGAAGTTCGGCATATGCTGCTTGACCTGATAGGTGAAGCTGAATCTGTCATTTACATAGAAAATCAATTCACAACCAGGCAAGAAATTGCTGAAGCGTTAAATCGACAGCTGAAATTAAAGCCTAACCTTTCGGTGATTATAGTAAGTTCTTATGAGCCTAAAGGTAAGTTTGAATGTGAAGCTTTCTGGGCGAGCCGAATTGAATTTAAAGCAATTTTAGAAAAGGGAATCGATCCTAAGCGCGTGAAGCTTACCTACTCATCTATCGAAGATATGCAGGGGCGTCGCGCTTACAAACGCATTCATTCAAAGGTTATGACGATCGATAATAAATACCTTGTTATCGGCTCTTCAAACATCAGTAACCGCTCAATGACGTTAGATACTGAAATTGACACAGTACTGTTTGGCAACGACAAGGAAAATCAAGCCTGTATAGAGCAAGTAAGAAACGACTTACTCGCTGAGCACACGGGCAGAAACATTGAAGCAATGCCGGCAATATTTAATGAGGACTTGCCTGTTGAAGCATTGATTCATGGCCAAATAGCCCATGGATATGTTCTTACAGAAGTACGCGATGAGATTTTTACCGAGCTTTCTGGAACAAATATGTTCCGTGCGCTATCTGACCCTGAAGAGCCTCTAATTTCAGTCCCTACTTTCGACGGCGCGGCTTTGCCTGCTCGCAACCCAAAACGTCGGAGCATTATGATCTTAATGGGTTTGGTGATCATTGCTGTTTTAGGCGGTTTAATGTTTTGGGCAAGCCAATCAATTCCATGGTTAAGTTCAGACAGTATTAATGCTTTCTTGGAGAAAAGTAGAGGCACCTACTTTGCGCTACCAACCGTTCTTTTGGTGTATGTTGTGGGCGGTATTCTATTTTTTCCCGTCACGGTTTTATCCCTTGCCGTAGCCGCAATTTTTGGCCCTATATGGGGGCCTATTTACGGTATGATGGGCGCGCTCATGAGTTCAGCCATTATGTTTGGTATAGGCAAACTTTCGGGAAATGCTGGGCTTAAAAAGCTAGGCGGCCCCAAAGTAGCGGCGGTCGATGAAAAGCTTAAACGCAGTGGCATCGTAGGTGTGGCCGCTATCCGTATGCTGCCTATCGCACCTTTCAGTTTAGTCAACCTTGTGGCCGGAATTTCATCGATAGGTATTTTTCAATTCTTGGTCGGTACGTTTTTGGGCATGTTTCCTCCTATGATTGCGAAAGGTCTCGTGGGAGATTCTATTGCTCAGATATGGCAAAACCCCTCTCCTAAGACCATCAGCTATTTAGTGGGCGGCATAGTACTGTGGGGGCTTATGATTTGGGGTTCACAAAAATTCGCCCGTTATTATCAAGCTCGTAGAGAATCTGGTACTGACGAAGTAAATGATGATAGCCGTAGTAAAAGTGAGGCAGATAAATGTGCCGCATAGTGACTTACAATATTCATAGCGGCGTTGGCAGAGATAAAAAGCATGATTACAAGCGCATAGGGCAATTTCTAGCAAATAGTGGGGCGGATGTTGTGCTGCTACAAGAAATGGATACCCGCCCGCCACATCGAAACACAGCGCAAGATGTGAAGGATATATGTGCTGAAAACACGTTCAAACTCATTCCCTCACCGGCAATAAGAGAAGCTGACGGTTGGTATGGCAATGCCATACTTACCCGTTTTGATGTTATTTCTCACGATACTGTCGATGTGAGTCAAAGGGGAAGACAACCTAGAAATGTTCAGATTATTGAGCTACAAACTGAGAAAACGCCGCTGACTGTCGTCAATACCCATAAGGGGCTCAAAAAACTGGAGCGTCGCTCACAGTTTTCACAGCTTCATGAGCATTTATCGTCGAGGCTAAAGCAACATAAAACGCCTCTCTTTTTGGCAGGAGACTTTAATGAGTGGCAGTTCTTTTCAAGAGCATTTCATGCTTTAAACGGTCTTCTCAATCAACAAAAAATAGGGGCTACTTTTCCCAGTCACTTCCCCGTATTTTCTCTCGACCGTGTATGGGTTTCTGATGATATTAGGGTAAAAGCCTGTCGAAAATTAAAAAACGCAAAGACCCGTGTATTTTCCGATCACTTGCCAGTACTTGTTGATATAGAGCTTCCTGAATGCGCGGATTAATGCAGCGTTCGAGGAGAACCTAGCAACTAAAGGTTCTCCTCAAGCTGACTGTGAAATAAACGATGACGTTGCAAATTCCAAGGTTCCACTCCAATGGTTTAACGCATTTTCTATTGCAACGACTTTCCTGATGATGTCTACAACCCGTAAAAGATCTTTCCCTGATTTTGCTCTCTTATTTGTAGCCGCGAGCACAGTACGGTGCATTTCTGGTTGGACAATTTTGAGTGTGGACACAAGCCCTGACTCTTTTAAGTGAAAGATAGCTGAAGTAGGCAAAATCATTACACCTTCCCCTTGCATGACTTGCCTAAGTCCCGTCATTAATTGCCCTGAGTAGGCTAAATCGTGTTTAAGGCTAACGCCGGTCGCCTTTTCATAATCAGTTATAAGTTGCCCTAGTGCATCTTTGTTGCCGGGAGATAAGAGCGGTAGTTCACTGATTTCCCAGAATTTAATCATCGATTTTTCCCTCAAGTGAGCGTATTCAGAATGTGCATCTGATGCTGTAAACACAAGATGTAGCTCTTCTTGGATTAAGGGGGTAACGCTCATGAACTTCAGGTCGATGGCCTGCTGATAAGTAAGCGCAACGTCGATTTGTTTTGACGATAGCCAATCGTTAATTGTGTAAGACGGGCCTGTACTAATTTCAACCTTAAGATCTTTATGATGTTTCGTTATTTCGGTCAACAGCGGTAGTGAAAGCACATTACCAATAGACGGAAGCATGCCTATTTTAATTTTTTTACCTTGCCCCACGGTAAAACCTTCCATTACTGCTTTCACATTTTCAATTTCGCTTAATATCTTCTCTGCATGTGAATAAAAAACCTCACCGGCAGGCGTTAAATTAACCCCAGCAAAGCTCCTTTCAAGTAACGTTGTTTTTACCTCCCGTTCTAAGCTCGCGAGTTGTTGACTTATCGCCGGTTGAGCGATATCGAGAGCTCTTGCGGCACCAGCAATACTTCCCTTTTGCACTGTAGTTATAAAATAACGCAGCTGTTTAGAATGCACTGACTTCCCCTAAAAAACTAACCTACGGATGACCGATGAAATATCGATGTAAATCAACAGATACAACGTATAAAAGGCAAGCTATATGCCATTCCATTAGGTTATATGCAGCAAAATTGTAAATTTATGAGGGAAAATAGAACCCAACAAAAAATCATATAACGTAATACTTAAGTATTAAGCCACGCATAATGGGGGTTGCGTCCATGCTCAATACTTTTCTTATACCCTTGAATATTCTTCTTTCTTCCACCAGTGCTGAAGAGTTCTTAGCCTAGTACCTGTACACGAGTTACAGAATAAAAATAACAAGATGCAACCTGCATCAATGTAGTGCTCGTGCGTGCCTAAAAAGAGTGCAGATTAAGACAATCCACATTCATAAATTAAGTAGCAATAAGCACGATTGGGAACGCTGATGAAACAGAAGAAACTCCACACCGCAGTTCGTTACGCACTTACTGGAATAACTTTTTTTACTACGTCTATGCTTGTTCAAGCACAAGACGCGGCAGAAGAAACAACTGAAGCAAAAGATTTAGAGCGCATTGCCGTTGTAGGGGCGCGAGGAGCGCCTCGCTCAGTAACAAGTTCGCCAGTGCCTGTTGATGTTTTAACCGCTGAAGATGTAGAGGCGGTTGCGTTTACTGACATGAACAATGTTTTAATGACATTGGTCCCCTCTTACTCAGTGGGCCGCCAACCAATTTCCGATGGCGGTACATTTATTCGGCCTGCGACACTTCGCGGCATGCCTACTGATAAAACGTTGGTATTAGTAAATTCTAAGCGCCGCCACAGAGCAGCACTTGTTTCAATTGGAGGCTCAGGCACTCAAGGGCCAGATATCGCTACCATTCCAACCGCAGCGATTAAAACAGTAGAAGTTCTTCGTGACGGCGCAGCTGCACAATACGGCTCAGACGCCATCGCAGGCGTTATCAATTTTCAGTTAAAAGACAACACGGAAGGCGGGTCTTTTACCATTGACTACGGAACCTATTATGAAGGTGACGGGGATCAGGTTACCGTTACAGGTAACAAGGGCTTCGCTTTAGGCGACGACGGCTTTTTCAGTATCTCAGCCGAATACTCAGACAGTGAAGCAACATTTAGGGGCGAACAATATTGTGAACCTTGGTTCTGTGTTGATGAGCAATCTGACCAATATATTGCTGATGCCACTGCCATGGCAAATAGCGTCCATGATTCAGACGTAGTGCAGCCTTGGGGGCAACCCAATACCAGCGGTAAACGCATATTTTTCAATTCTGGCTATACCTTATCGGCAGAAGCAGAGCTATACGCTTTTGGTAACTACTCTGAAAGTGAAGGGGATGGTTCTTTCTATTATCGTTATCCGGGTAACGGCACTATTGAAGACATTCGCTTGGAAGACGGCTCTATTTGGAATCCGACCGAATTTTTCCCTGGCGGCTTCACCCCTCGATTTTTTGGTGACGTTACCGACTACTCTTTCGTAGGCGGGATAAAAGGTATGTCTGGCGACCTTACCTACGATATCAGCGGCCGCTACGGCAATAACGAAATCTCTTACACGTTAGCAAATACTATTAACCCTTCTCTGGGTAACGAATCACCCACGTCATTTCAACCAGGCGATCTCACTAACGAAGAAGCCCAAATTCAAGCAGACTTCACTTACGACATGAGTGAGTACATACTAGCTTTTGGAGCAAGTTATCTAGATGAGTCTTATGAAATTTCTGAAGGAGAAGTAAGCTCATATTTTGCCGGACCTTACGCCACGTCCGACCCCTATGGTTTTTGCGACGGGACATCAGCCACCAGCGAAGGTTTAGCCGTTATCGCAAACGGTTCATCATTAAACTGTGCAGACCCTGATGACGCGGTTTATACCGTGGTTGGCGTTGGCTCTAACGGTTTCCCAGGTTATTCACCTGACTATTCAGGCTCATACGAACGTGATTCGTATGCGCTTTATACCGACATTTCAGGCGACATTACTGATGAGTTGTTCGCACAAGCCGCATTGCGCTATGAAGACTATTCAGATTTTGGCTCTGAACTCGTATACAAAGTTGCGGCATTTTACCAGCTAAATGATGACGTAGGCTTTAGGTCTTCATTTGGTACAGGCTTTAGAGCGCCAACACCAGGTCAGCAAGGTACGACGAACGTATCCACTCGCTTGCCTAATGGTTTCCCAGTTGCGACTGGTTTGTTCCCAGCTGGTGGTGAGGTAGCACAGGCTTTAGGTGCAGAAGAGCTCTCGCCGGAGAAGTCTACTAACTTCACTCTTGGTATGACGGCTAACTACGGCGATTTAACGCTCACTGTAGATTATTACAATATCAAGTTAGAGGACCGCCTCTACTCCGTATCTACACGTGATGTATCCACAACGGTCGTTACCGACCCAGATGCAGGCGGTTACGATGCTTACCAAAACTACTTGGCGCTTGCTGGAGCAAATGTATCTGGCGCAGAGTCTATCGGTGGCGTTTTCTTCTTCCAAAACGCATTCGATACAGTAACCGAAGGTTTAGACGTTGTTGCTACATACAAGATGGAATCTAAATACGGCGCAACCATTTTAACTGGCTCAATAAACTACAACAAAACCGAGTTTGATTCGGACCCTAGTGAGTATCTCGACCCTGAAGATCAATTCGACTTTGAGAATGGTACGCCTGAAATGCGCGGGGTGTTCTCTGTCACTCACAGTTATGACGTATGGTCTGCAGTTGCTCGCCTAAGCTACTTCGGCGAGTACGAAAACGCAGGAAGTGATAACGGTGTTAGTGTCAATGCTGAAAGCATTCAAACTTTTGGTGACGAATTTATGTTTGATATTGAAGGCTCTTATCTTGTCAATGAGAACTTCACGTTATCGGTAGGTATCAGAAACCTGTTCGACAACTATCCAGATTTGAGTACAAATGGCGACGCTTGTTGTGGCGAACTATACGACTCAGGCTCAATAGTTGACTGGCAAGGAGGGTACTACTACACCCGCCTAGCTGCCCGCTTTTAATGGGGTACAAAAAACACCGGCTCACGCCGGTGTTTGCGTTTTATATAACCGTATATAAGTAAATCCTAAAGAAAGGTTCTTCAATGTTTATAGCAGTATTGTGTGGAGTAGAATGCAAATGGAACTAGAACTACTGTGGTTTGTAGTTACCTTGTGTATAACCGGTGCCATAGCTGGTATCACCGCAGGCCTTTTTGGCAATGGTGGAGGGTTTGTTGTTGTTCCAGCCCTGCTCGCCGTCTTTCCTTTTTTTACTCCTCCGTCAGAAGCGCTCGTAAAAGTTGCTATAGGAACATCATTAGCCTCCATTGTGGTTTCCAGCGCTCGCTCTGTCATGGCTCATCGAGCCAAAGGCGCCGTAGATTTCGATATTCTGCGGTCTTGGAGTATCTGGCTCGTTCTAGGAGTTGGCGGTGGCCTGCTTATCGCTAACAACACAAGCGCCAACGGGCTTACCGTGGTTTTCGCGGCAGGTGTTTTACTCTATTCGGTGTATTTTTTATTTCCCGAATTTGTCGTAAGACCTGGCCTGGTTTTCGACATGCCAAAAGGTATTGGTAAAGCAGTGTTGGCATTTGTTCTCGGTGGATTCTCAGCACTTCTTGGTATAGGCGGCGGCACGCCAACGGTTATCACAATGGTAATGTGTCAGCGCACTATCCAACAGGCTGTGGCAACCGCAGCTGGCGTAGGCTTTTTAATAGGACTTCCTGGTGCTATCGGATTTTTGTTTATGAAACACCCTGATACTGCCTCTCTACCCGTTGGCACTATTGGCTACATCAATATACCTGCGCTTATCGCAATTAGTATAGGCGCCATATTCACTGCACCTATTGGAGCAAAAATGGCACATAACTTCAGTGAAAAGAAACTAAAACGCCTTTTCGGTATTTATCTCGTCATTGTATCAAGCGCCATGTTCTACAAAGCCATATAACACGTCTAAAAGGAGAGAATCATGAGCCATAGCCGTTCAAGACGCTTATTTATCGGAGGTTCGGTAGCTGCGTCAGCACTCGGAGTAAGCGGATTTAGTACATTTACTGCTGCACAAACAGCAGGAGCCATTACCAGCCCCATTCCCGCTGTGACATATGGCCCCTCACCGGGTGTAGCAAAACTCAATGCTAATGAAAACCCATTTGGCCCAAGCGCTAAAGCATTGGAAGCAATTACTAAGGCCTCCGCTGAAGGTGGCGCATATTATGCTTACCCAGCCGCAATGACACTTTTAGATATGATTGCAGAACGCCACGGTATTTCACGTAAGAACCTTTCTTTAAGCGCAGGCTCTAGCCCTATTCTCTCTTATACTGCGCTCGCAGCCAGTAAAAAAGGAAAAATTCTTGGGCCAGATCTCTTTTGGGATACCACATCAAAAGCCCCGGAAAAACAAGGCGCGCCCGAAATAGTAAGAATTCCTAATACAGCAGAACTCGACATTGACCTTGACGCCATGTACGCAGCAATTGATGATTCCACTGGCATGGTTCATATCTGTAACCCAAATAACCCAACAGGTAAAATACTCGACCCAGACAAGTTACGAGACTTTTGCATTAAGGCCTCTAAAAAAACACTTGTATTGGTTGATGAAGCTTACAATGAACTGATTGATGAACCACCAAAACACACGATGATCCCCCTTGTTAAAGCAGGACACAACGTGGTTGTTGCTCGTACTTTTTCTAAAATTTATGGCTTAGCTGGCATGCGAGTTGGCTACCTTATAGCATCAGAGGAAAATACGGATTGGATTAACCGCTATGGTATGGGTGGCTATACCTTGAATCAAGCTGGCCTTGCTGCCGCCATTGCAAGCTACAATGATGAGGCTTTTCTGACGTTCTCGAAAGAGAAAATATACGAGGGTAAAGCAATGGTTATAGATGCTGTCAAAGCAAACGGTTTGACAGCTCTGCCGTCGAGTACTAACTTTGTCTTTGTTAATTTGGGTGACGGCAACGCTGAATATTTCCGTCAAGCCATGGCCGAAGAGGACGTGCTGATACGAGGAATTTATCGTACCTACACTAATTGGTCTCGCGTAAGCATGGGAAGAATTGCAGATGTAAAACGTTACGTTGATTCGATGCCTAAGGCGCTAGAAAAGATGTACGCTTTACAAAATAGCTAGCTCAGAACGGTGTGTACTGAACACTCGTACACGCCTACTCATCATCAGCTAACATCCTCTCATTTCAACTAAAAGTCTAATACGCATAAAAGTCACTTCTGCCATATACTTTATAAAAATCGTTATTGCGATAACACTCGAGCAATTTTTTTAACGAGTTTATTGCGGTAATGCTAAAACTGCTCATACTTTATTAAAAGATATTCCTCTAAATGCCGCTCTAGGAGGCTGTAAATGTCACTTTCTGTATTAGTTGCTGATGATTCAAAGTTATCGAGGCGCAGTGTTATTCGAGCACTCCCCCAGGACCTTGAATACGATATTACCGAAGCAACGAACGGCCAAGAAGCTATTAATGAGCTATCAGAGAGGAGTTTTGCACTTGTTCTATTAGACCTTACCATGCCGGAAGTGGATGGGGTGGGCGTGTTGGAATTCTTGCATGAGAGGCCCGATGCACCAAACGTTATTGTAATAAGTGCTGATTTTCAGCCGGAAAAGCAGAAAATTGTAATGTCTCTAGGAGCTAAGCGTTTTCTTCGCAAGCCGCTAGATAAAGAAGAGTTAGCAATGGCATTATTTGAGCTGGGGTATCTATGAGTATCGTACTACCGCTAGATGAAGAGCAAAGAGATGCGCTTCAGGAATTGTTAAATATTTCTATGGGGCAAGCCGCCAATTCTCTCGCACAGTTGATAGAAACCAAAATTGATATTTCTATTCCAAAGATTTCAGCAGTTACCCCTACTCAGCTCTATAGCCTTTTATTTGAAACAGAAGATTCCTTCTATACTCGACAGTCTTTTTTAGGAGATGTACATGGCGAAGTAATGTCTGTGCTCTCTAGGGCTGGCTTGACGGAAGTGGCTACGTTGATGGACTACGACGACCCGTTGAGTAAAGAAGACATTCAAGAGATTATTCTAGAACTTTGTAATATTTTGGCAGGCGCCTGTCTGGCAGGCCTCTCCGATCAGCTGGAACTGACGACTAACCTAAACATGCCAACCTTGTTTCAGCCAGATAAAAGCAATTTCGATGACCTTAAATGGCAGCACAGCCTAGTTATGGAAGTGCAATTTGTCATTGCAATTTCATCGTTCAGCATGCGCGTAGTTTTCTGTTTAGACGACGAGTCTCTTGCGCGAATGAAAGCTACATTGGATGAGTTGCTCGCATAATGTTTGAACAGCTGGTAGGTAAATTACCGGTCGGGATAGGTATTGTTGACGAGAGCTTCAATGTTGTTTATTTGAATGATTTTTTTTTAGACAGACTGCCCCATGAATTGCGTAAAAATTATAAAGAGACGCCGGTTACTGACTTATTCCACGGCCAAGGCAAGTTTTTAAAACGCAGACTTAAGTCGGTCTTTGTATTGCAGCATCCCAGTTTTAGCTATTGGGAACAGCGTCCTCACATATTTCCATTTAAAAGTTCTCGCCCAATAACGGGTGAAGAAACTCAAATGTATCAAAATATGGAAATTCTGCCCGTCAAAGATAAAGCGACGGGCCAGAGATACGCATGTATTTTTCTTCAAGATGTGACAGCACAAGCAAGTTATTTCAGAGCACAACAAAAACTATCAGAAGCTCTAAAAAAAGAACATGAAGCGCAAAGAAAGCTGATCAGAAAACTCGACACCGCACAAAGTCAGCTTATTCAAGCAGAGAAAATGGCGTCTACTGGCCAGCTTGCTGCGGGTATCGCTCACGAAATCAATAACCCTATCGGATTTGTGAATGCCAATCTCAACACGCTTGGGCAATACGCCTCTCATCTCATTTCTATATGCGATGGTGTCTACTCACATATTGAAAACTTCAACGACGAACTAAACGAGCAAATAGAAGCGCTCTATCAATCGAACCACTACGAGCTATTGAAAGAGGATATAACCGAATTAATCGAAGAATCTACGGACGGGCTAACGCGAGTTAAAGACATAGTAGAGAACCTAAAGAACTTTTCATTAGAAAATTCAGAAGGTGTTCAAACCGTTGATATATGTACCGTATGTAATCAGCTTATTACTCTAATTTCGGCTCAATACAGCACACCTCAATATAAATTCGACTGTGAGTTAGAAAAAGTTGAAGTTATGGGTAACCCCGGCCCGTTAAAGCAAGCGTTAATGAATGTGATGATCAATGCCGCGCAGGCCATAGACACCAAAGGCGTTATAAAACTCAGCGTTCAAGAGTCAGGCGATCGCGTTATCATTAAAATACTTGATTCAGGGTGTGGTATTCCAGCCCAACATTTGAAGCGTGTTTTCGAACCTTTTTTCACCACAAAGCCCGAGGGACAAGGGCAAGGCTTGGGCTTATCTGTCGCTTATACAGCGATAGAACAACATCAAGGTAAAATATCAATAAGCAGCAAGGAAGCAAAAGGGACGGTGGTCGAAATCTCTATTCCTAAACAACCTTCTCACTCGAAGGTCAATAGCTCAGAAAGCGTCACTGAGCCATCTGACATTGTGCAGGAAGAAGTATGAACAGCCTGATTAATTTGTTTCTATAGCGGTAAACTCGTAGTGACCTTTATCGTTAACATCGCGAGAAAGCATTCCCTTACTATATAAATAATTTAAATGAGACAGGCATTCTGCTACTGCAAAGACCATATTTCGGCTTGATAACTTTCGTTTAAACATAACGGGCAGCAGTGCTACCACCGTTTGAGGGCGTTCACAAGCTTCAAGCAATGCCTTTAAATGTTCGTGGTGATGCTCTATAAGCGTATCGACCCTTTCATGTAGACCGACAAATGGTAACTTGTGAGCTGGTAGTACAGTGACGTCTTTTGGCAGCAATTTAAATTGAGGCAAGGTACTCAAATAATCATCTAAGGTATTTGCATCGGGCTCTGTGGAATAGGCACCAATGTTAGGGGTAATAATAGGTAGGATGTGATCGCCTGAAATTAAAATATTCTTCCTTTCGTTAAAAAGACATGCGTGCTCTGGAGAGTGACCACGGCCGATAATTACTTTCCATTCATCCTTTCCTAGAGACAACGTCATACCATCTTTAAGTCGTGTGTAGCTGATTGGCAAGGGAGACACAACGCTACTGTAGCCATTCCCATCTCCTGCAGTCAGTTTTTCAATTAAGGCATCATCAAGACCGGCACGTTGATAATAAAGTATATCTCTTTCATTTGTTGCCCCATTTCTACCGGCAGAAAAAGCTCTGGCCGTAAAATACTCGGTTTGCGTCATATAAAACGGGACGTTGTACGTGTCAGCAATCCACCCCGCTAACCCAACATGGTCAGGATGTAGATGCGTCACAATCACACCGACAATGGGTGCGTTTAACTGTTCAAAAATACGCAGCCATAGTGATTTCGTTGTGGAGGTTCCTATGCCAGTGTCAAGCACCACCCAGCCGCCCTCGCCTTTTAACAAATAAAGGTTAATATGGTCTAGGTCGAAAGGTAAAGGCATAGTTAGCCATAATACTCCTTCCGCAATTTCTATAAACTCGCCAGGTTCTACCTGCTTGTCATATAGATATTCCATACCGCCCTCGCTGAAGTTTTTAGCCAATGTTTCGGTTATTCATCTAAGTAACCTTAAATGTCATCACCAAAGAAAACCGCTCAAAGTACTACGTTTCTACCTCGCTCCCTACGTAAAGACAAACATATCTGTCGAATAGAGAACTATAGGAGTTGGTGATAACAAACGGTATACTCAAGAGTGGTGGCTTGTTGACGAATACAAGAGTCATCAGTATCTCATCTTATAAAATGTCGCTTTCTCTAAACGGAATCATGCCAAGCACTTCAATACATCAAGGTTTCATACTCAATAAAAGCACGTTCACAGTGCGGGGCAAAGTGTATGTAGAACTGTGGGTAAAAACTGCAAAGCAAATTGTGAAGCTCATCTCGTCCCCCCAAAATCCCACTTGTTTTGTAGCAGAAGAGCAGGAGCCGTTACTAAGAGAGCTAGCAGATCATATCTCGCTTAAACTCTTCGTTTCCGACGATGGTTTTTACACCCTAGAACAAACCAAAGTAGCGACCGTCAAGACCAAAACGGAAACTCAAATGCATCAGTTGCGTCAATTGGCGCGGGAAAAAGACATTATTTTATATGAGGCTGATATTAGGGTGGCCGACCGTTATCTGATGGAGCGGTTTGTTTATGGCGCCGTTGAATTCGTTGCTCCTGCGCTTAATTCTGAGAGTAAAAATAATGAACCGCTTATTGATACCATCGAAAATGTACAAATAAGATCTTGCGAGTATAGAACGACATTTTCATCCCTCAGCATAGATATTGAATGTAGCGAAAACGAAGAACTGTTCAGCATTGCTTTGTCCGGTGACGGATTGAATATTGTAATACTGGTTTGTCCTCCTGGTTTTTCTAAACACCAGTTCACCGCGGCGAAGGAAAATCCCTATCAACTTATCGTTGTCGAATCTGAACGAGAGCTTCTTAATGCATTTTTCACGCATATAACAACATTCGACCCTGACATTATCTTAGGGTGGAATGTTAAGCAGTTTGATATGGCTGTGCTTGCTCGTAGAACGAAAGCGAATAACTTAAATTTCAATATTGGACGCCGCTCGCGGGAGGCTTCAGTGCGGCAATGGGAGGACCAGACTCTGGTCGATGTACCCGGTCGCTGCGTTATCGATGGTATTGAAGCATTGAAAACCATGACTTACCAGTTTGAGTCTTATTCACTTGATCACGTTTCAGAAGCATTACTGGGTGAAAACAAGCTTATTCAAGAAAGCGACAAACTTGCTGCTATAAAGCGCCTATATTATGAAGATCCTATTGCATTAGCGAACTATAACTTCAAAGACACAGAACTGGTAAACCGTATTCAGGAAAAAACGCAGTTTATCGACTTCCTCGCTTTACGAAGCACGTTAACCGGCCTCGATATGAGCAGGCCGGGCGGATCAGTGGCGGCGTTTCTCAATGTTTACCTACCCAAGCTCCATCGCCGTGCCTATGTCGCTGGTGTTAGACCAGAAAATGGAGGGCTGGCAAGCCCAGGGGGATACGTTATGCGTTCCCAGCCAGGCCTTTATAAAGATGTCTTAGTTCTCGATTTTAAGAGCTTGTACCCGTCTATCATACGAACATTTAAAATAGATCCTGTGGGATTGGCAGAAGGATTGAAGTCACCGGAGAACGCGATTGAGGGCTTCAAAGGTGCAGTATTTAGTCGAACCATCCACTTTCTTCCAGCAATTATCGAAAATCTCTGGCTTCAACGTGACGAAGCAAAAAAACAAAAGGATTCCCCGCGCTCACAAGCCATTAAGATATTAATGAACTCATTTTATGGTGTATTAGGCAGCGGCGGCTGCCCTTTTTACGACCCACGACTCGCCAGTTCAATTACCCTTCGTGGTCATGAGATCATGCAGACTACTGCCGGATGGATTGAAGAGTTAGGTTATCAAGTTATTTACGGCGATACCGACTCAACCTTTGTCCACGTGGAAGGAAATGACACTTTAGGTTCACCAGGAAAGACAGGAATAAAGCTTGCTGAAATTATCAATAAGAAATGGACGGCATTGCTAAGGGAGCGTTTCGAGATAGATTGTCATTTGGAAATTGAGTTTGAATCGCATTTTTCTACGTTTTTTATGCCTACAATCAGAGGCTCAACGGAAGGGAGTAAAAAACGCTACGCGGGAATGAGGGGTGACGAACTCATTTTTAAAGGCTTAGAAAATGTGCGCTCTGACTGGACTACCTTAGCAAAGTCTTTTCAATATCAGTTGTATAAGAAAGTATTTTCAGGCCAGCCAATAGAAAAGTACATTAGCGACACGCTAAATGCGGTCAAATCAGGGCAAATGGACGATGAATTGGTTTACAAAAAGCGTTTGCGAAAGCCCCTATCATCCTACACCAAGTCCCTTCCACCTCATGTGAAAGCAGCGAGACGTGCCGATGAACTTTTCAGGGAGCAGGGCTTGCCCTTACGCTATCAATCGAATACCACAATAGCATATGTTGTTACGGTTCAAGGCCCGCAAACGATAGAGACGGTGTCTGCACCATTACACTATGATCACTACATCGAAAAACAAATTCAACCTATAGCAGATAGTATCTTACCGCTCATCGGTGCAAGCTTTGAACACATCGCTAACGACCAGCTAACCTTGTTTTAGGCGTAAATATTTTGTATGAACATCTTTCAGATGATGTGACAAATTAACAAAAACACGTTGCTCTCTGAAGTTAATAAAATCTTCTTATCCTTACTTTTCATAAACTTAATCCTTTGGCACAACAAGTGAATAAAACACTATGAGTAACTAAATCGGTTTGAGTGAAGTCACAACTTCATCAACATGCGTTCCATTTAGTGGTTAGGGCAATTGAGAGCCCGCGTTCGCAATGAAAAAACAGAAGGAATTTGATTATGAAGATCACAAAATTTAGTTTGATTACCAGTGCAGTTATTACTGCCACACTTTCTGCCTCAGCTTTCGCAGGACATCACGAAGAAAAAATTTCAATGGGCTTTGATGCCCTAGACAAGGATAGTAATGGTTACATCGTCGGCTCGGAGTCGTCTGGTGTTATGAATAGTCAATTAGTGTCTAAAATGGATACCGATGGCGACAGTATGGTGAGTCGCGCTGAGTTTAATGCATTTGTTGACGAAAAGCCTTCAATGTTTAGTGACGAAATAATTACACAGGTCCAGACCGAAGGCACTAATGATGCAATGTTAAGAGAAAAAGGGAACCCTGAACTATTCTCGAAAGATGACGGCGAAATGATCTCCGAGAAGAATAAGGAATTGCGCACTGAAATGTCAGCAAGCGCAGACGACAAATTCACAAAAATAGACATGGACAGTGACGGTAAAATTAGTAAAACCGAACTAGAAGCCGCCAAGCTAGAGGGTGACTTCGAGTCTATGGACGAAAACGATGATAAATACATTACACGTATCGAGTATAGAACTTATTATAAAAACCTTGATGCGGAATAGGTCAATATAAGTCCAATACTCTGGTTTTATTCAAGGCTTCGTTACATTGCGAAGCCTTTTCGTATAAGTGTCAAAATCCTGTCAAATATGCTTTCCATTTCCTCAGTATCTTTTACTGACTGAGACGAATCATCGAAATTCATCGGTACATAACACCATATACGACTAACATCTTGTCGACAAAACCATTTTGCAAACCTATTGTTAATAAAGTTCGAAGTAGTTGTTTACGCCACTATTTTTCACGCAAGGTAAACATCTATTTGTGGCCAACGCCTTGAACATAAATCGCGTGAACTAACGATAGTTATGCAACTAAAAAGTAGATGCGAAAGCATATGGAGACAAGTTATGACGGATTCAACAACCCTGCTAGAAACTTCATTTCCTCTAATAAAAAGTGAGTACAATGGCCCTACCAACACAGAACTAACATCGTTGACCATTGGGCAATACTTAAAACGTATTGTCGACAATTATTCAAATAATTTAGCTATCGTTGTGAGACACCAAAATGTTAGATGGTCATATCGAGAATATTGGGAACAAGTAGAAAGCGTCGCTTGTGGGTTACTCAGTGATGGCGTAAAACCCGGTGATCGCGTCGGTATTTGGTCGCCTAACAATATAGAGTGGTCACTCGTTCAAATGGCCACCGCTCGCATTGGCGCAATTATGGTGTGCTTAAACCCTGCCTATCGGCCTGACGAATTAGCTTTTGCAGTGAACAATGTCGAAGTTAAGTTCCTCATCATGGCGCAATCATTTAAACAATCCGATTATGTCTCGATGTTACAAGAGCTTGCTCCAGAACTAAGAAATATGGAAGAAGGCAACGCTTTCGTATGTTCAAAGCTACCTTCACTTAAACAAGTTTATACAATAGGCAACGAGCCAGTAGTCGGATTAAAACCTTTTTCCACGTTGCAAATCACGCCTACAGATACATTAAAAAGGCAGTTAACTGAAATCGAAAACACGTTAAGCGCCAACGATGATATTAATATTCAATTTACCTCAGGTACTACAGGCAATCCTAAAGGCGCGACCTTAACGCACCGAAATATTCTTAACAACGGCTTACTTGTAGCACAAGCTATGCGCTTCACCCACAAAGACAAACTTTGTATTCCTGTCCCTCTTTATCATTGTTTTGGAATGGTTTTAGGTAGCTTGGTTTGTGTCGCATCTGGTGCCTGTGCTGTATTTCCAGGCGAGTCTTTCGACCCCGAGACAACTCTCCGCACTGTGGAAGAAGAAAAGTGCACGGCATTGCACGGTGTTCCAACCATGTTTATCGCGGAGCTTGAACTTCCGACGTTCAAGAGCTTTGACTTATCTTCTTTAAGAACTGGTGTGATGGCGGGAAGCACTTGCCCAGAAGAACTTATGCGTAAAGTGCACAGCGAATTTCATATGACAGAAGTAGTGATAGGTTATGGTCAAACAGAGTGTAGCCCTATTAATCATATTACCGACATAGACTCGCCTTTTGAAAAACAAGTTAAAACCGTAGGCCGCGCTATGCCTCATACAGAAGTGAAGATTATTGATACGCAAGGTAATACCGTGGCAATTGGAGAGCCAGGTGAAATATGTGCCAGAGGTTACTGTGTGATGAAGGGTTATTGGGGGGACGAGACTAAAACAAAAGCAACGATAGACCATGAAGGCTGGCTTCACTCTGGCGACTTAGGAGAAATGGACGATGAAGGCTATGTGACTATTGTCGGTAGAATAAAAGATATGATTATTCGCGGTGGTGAAAACATTTATCCACGAGAGATAGAAGAAGTCTTATACCAACACGCGGATGTGTCTGACGCCGCTGTATTCGGCATTCCTGATGATAAGTATGGAGAGCAGGTTTGCCTATGGATTAAAGCAAAGGAAAACCAACACATAGATGAAGAGCAAATACGCCACTACCTTAAGTCTAAGCTTGCTTACTTTAAAGTGCCCAAATACATCAGTGTTGTAAAAGAATATCCCATGACAGTAACAGGTAAGCTTCAAAAATTTAAAATGCGCCAATACATGATAGAAGCACTGAAGAAGCAAGCCCTACAATCCGAAGCGTAATCCACAACAAATATTGGGGTCAGAGTACA